>DSDR01000039.1 GCA_011048645.1 Phycisphaerales bacterium | reverse complement strand
CAAAAACATCCCGTCAATGCCAGCAGGTTCCAATACAAAGCCAAAAAAACAATCATCTTAAGAAAACAAGGAAATAAACCCGGTCGTCAAGGCGTTCTTATTGCGCGAACAAAGTGCTGTCGTTCATAGGCGTTCGATGGATTTGTCCGAAGTACGTGTTTTCACTATAGAAAAAACGCCTTCCGTGCCGATAAGGACTGTATGTTATGACAAATAAGCCGGCCTTTTGTATGGGTGTTGGATGCGTTTTCTCTTGAACACAAATCATCTGAAAAGATTGATTTTGCGTCGCTGTATGCGCTGGATCGTCCCGATGGCCGCGTCTGCGGTGTTTTCCGGCTGCGCCCAGACCGGCAGTATTGAAGAGTTTTTCGCGAAAAAACCCACCGAAATTGAATCTAAAATGATCATTCGCGACATCGCGCGCGTTCGCGAAAACCCCCATATTTACAATCCGCTTCCGGAAATGTACCGCACGCCGCCGCGACGTTTGGTGATGGAAGACGGGGTGCGGATGTTCTATTTTACCCGACACCACCCGGCCCAGCAGATTGCCAACGACTTGAAACGATTGGGCTATAAGGTCAGCCAGAATCCGAGCACCAATCAGGTCATTATTCACGCATCGGATGAAGCTGAATGCGACGTGATCGAAGCCTACCTGGTTCGTACGGATGTGCCGCCGATCCAGGTGCACATCGACTGCATCATCCTGGAGCGATTCGCCGATGTGACCAAAGACTGGGAAACGTCGATTTTGATTGAGAATCTTTTCGGCGAACAGATTACGCTTGGCGAGGCGCGGGGAACCTTTGACAGTCAGGGGCGTTTGACCGATCTGGATCCGGCCTTTCCCGGTGCGTCGCTTCGGGAAAGCAAGCGCAGCACGTTTGGGATGGACTTCGGATTCTGGCGGAATGAAGGAATTCCCGGCCATCAGGTGCGCGCGATTATTGACATTCTTGAATCCCGCGGGTATTTGAAAATTCTGCTCAATCCGACACTGGAAACCGTGACCGGCAAGGCGGCGACCGTACAGATTCGCGACCGTCAGCCGGTTCCCATTCGCGTTACGGAAAAAGACAAACAACCTTATACCCTGACAAAATATGAATGGGTCACCGATACCCTGACCGTTACGCCGTATGCCTACGCCGACGGCTCGATCGGGCTGAAAACCTCGATCAACATCGGCTCGGCCTCCAAACCCGAAGGCGTGATTCAAACGTCGATCATCACGCAGCGCTCGATTGACGTGGCCGAGAACCGCATTCGTCCGGGGCACAGCCTGATTATCGGCGGGATGCGCAAAAGCGAAAACCGCTCGGTCATCCGCGGGGTGCCGTTCTTCAAGGATCTGCCGCTGATCGGGACGTTTTTTGCGAGCAAAGATTTTGAAGAAAACGCCACCGAAATTGTATTTATTCTGACGCCGAGCATCTCTTCGGGCAGCGTCCATTATTCGGAAATGGCCGATATGATTCGCGAGAAACACCGGACGCCGGATTATGACGCCATTCTGGACGAGCTGGTTGCCGATCCGTTGGCCGGCGATGTCTATGCCCAGTATCTGGAGGACAAGGCCGACGAGGCGCGCGCCGAGACGATTCGGTTTGAGCGGGAGGCTCAACGGGCCGACTTTGAGGCCGAGCAGGATCGCCTGCGCGCCGAACAGACGTTGGTCGAGATGCACCTTCTCGAGGCCCAGATCGAACAGGCTCGCCGCGAATATGAGCAGGCCGTTGCCCAAAACAAGGCGGCCCAGGCCCAGGCCGAGGCCGCCGCCAAAGAAACGCAGGTGCAGCAGGCGCTGATTTCGCAAGCCGAGGAAGAGATCCAAAGCGCCGCCGCCGCGGCCGAGGCGGCCAAAGCGGCCGCTCAGCAGGCCGAGGCCGAACTGCAACAGGCCCGGCAGAAAGCCGAAGCGGCCCGACAGGAAACAGAAAAACTGAAAGCCCGTCAGGAAGCCATACAGGCTGAAATCGAATCCTTACAACAGCAAACGCAGCCGCCGCCAACGGAGCAAGAGTAACGCTATGACGTGGTATGACCTGAGAAAACGTGTGTCAGTTATTGCATCGACCCTTATCGGCACGGGGGCGATGTTGCTGCTGAGCGGCTGCGGCGATTTCTTTGCGCAGAAACCGACCGAGGTTCAGGCGCGTGAGATACTTGAAGAGCTGGGACAGGTTCGGGAAAGCCCTCATATTCAGAATCCCTTGCCCGAAGTCTATCGGCAGCCGCCGGCGCGACTGCATATCCGCGAGGGCACAAAACTGTTTTACTTTACCAAGCACCATCCGGCGGGCAATCTGGCCGGGCTGGTCAAAGAGCAGCTCGGCGTCGATGCCTCGGTCAACGCCGCGATCAATCAATTGGTCTTGTACTGCGCAGACGACGCCCAGGCCACGGCGGTTGAAGATTATTTGCGGCTGATTGATGTGCCGCCGGTGCAGGTCAACATCGACTGTTTGATTCTCGAGCGGTTCGGCGACATTACGATGGACTGGGAAACCTCCGTGATGATTCAAAACCTGCTCGGTGAAGATATTACCATGGGCGAAGGACGGGGCACATTCAACAATAGCGATGCATTGACCGGTCTGGACCCGGCGTTTCCGGGCGCGTCGCTTCGCGAGCCGGAGCGGGGCAAGTTCGGGCTGGATTTCGGCTACTGGCGCAACAAGGGGGTTGCCGGTCGTCAGTTTCGGGCCGTCGTGGACGTGTTGATTTCAAAAGGCTACCTGAAGGTGCTGTTGAATCCGACCCTCGAATCGGTCAACGCCCAGCCGGCGACCGTGACCATCAAGGATCACGCGCCTATTGAAGCGGTCAAAACCGGCCTCGGCGGCGCCTCGAGCGTGTATAACATTACGGAGTATGTCTGGGTGGAAAACACGCTTTCGGTTACGCCGCATGTCTATGCCGACGGGTCTATCGGCCTGGTAACCGACATCAAGATCGGTTCGCGGTCGAAACCCGAAGGCGTTGTGCAGCGGGCCATCATCACCGAACGCTCGATCAACGTGGCCGAAAACCGCATTCTGCCCGGCGAGAGCCTGATTATCGGCGGGATGCGCAAAACGGAAAAGCGGTCTGTGATTCGCGGCATTCCGTTCTTTAAGGATTTGCCCTTGTTGGGGGTGCTGTTTTCCAGCAAAGACTTT
>DSDR01000370.1 GCA_011048645.1 Phycisphaerales bacterium | reverse complement strand
GCCGGACAGCGAGATACTGCTGCTGGAGTTGGGGACCAATCACCCCGGCGAGATTGAACTGCTTGCCCGAATTGCCAAACCGGACGCGGCCTGCATTACGCTTATCGGACCGGCACACCTGGAAGGCTTTGGCCGTATAGAGAACATTCTTGTTGAAAAAACATCGATAGCCAAAGGTCTCAACGCTGACGGCACGCTCTATGTCAACGGCGACCAGCCCGAACTGACCGAATACGCCAAAACACTTGGATGTCGAGTCAAAACCTTCGGTACGACTGCCGGTTGCGATATTATCGGAACAGACCTGGCTTCGGACGGGCTGACCGGACGGCTGACGATTGAAGGCAGGACCGTTGGCGTTCCCCTGCCCGGCCGGGCCAATTTGATGAATGTGCTGACCGTTTGGTCGATTTGCCGCGACCTTAAGGTTGCATTATCGGACTTTATCGAGGCAATTCAGACCGTTTCGCCGATTCCCATGCGGCTTGCGGCTGAAACTATCGGACGTATGACCCTGCTGAACGACTGCTACAACGCCAATCCCGCCTCGATGAGCAATGCGCTGGAGGCCTTGTCGCGTCTGAGCGGACAAACCGGACGGCGGGCGGTGTTTGTCGCCGGCAGTATGGGCGAGCTGGGATCGCTTGCGGCCCAACTGCATCATCAGCTTGGACACCAGGCCGCACACGCCGGCGTGGCGTGTCTGCTGGCCTGCGGACCGTTTGCGCCGCAGATCATCGCCGGTGCGACCGAAGGCGGGCTGGACGCCGATGCTTGCAAATTCTTTGCCGATACCGCCGAGTTGTGTGATAAATTGCACTGTTTTGTCCGTCCTGCCGATATAATACTGGTCAAAGGCTCGCGGGCCGCCGGTCTTGAGGCGGCCGTCGATGTGATTCGGCGGATGGCGATGGACTAAGGCCGGGCCTGTGAGAACAAAAATGCGGCAGCGCGAGCTGCCCGATAAATGGCAATGCGATAGGCGCTAGACGGCGGACCGCTTGCGCGGCTCGGCTTGTGTGGTTAAATTCTTATCCTAAGAACTAAGAACTAAAAACTACGAACTAAGAACTAAAAACTAAGAACTATCCGTGATTTACCATCTGCTCTATTGGCTGCGGGACAGTTTCACCCACCGGGTGGGGTTTTACGCTTATGAGGACGTGCTGTTTCGGGCGGTACTGGCGGCGCTGACCAGTCTGTTGGTGGCGTTGCTGATGGCGCCGCGCGTCATTCGCTGGCTGATGCGAATGAAGATCGGCGACCGGCCCGAATTTCATCACGCCGCTCTCAATGAGCTGATGCGTCAGCGCGCCAATACGCCGACGATGGGCGGGGTCATCATCCTGACGGCGATTTTGGTCGGAACGCTGCTGTGGGCCAGGCTAAGCAATCCGTTTATCCACAAGGCGATCTTTTTAGTCCTGTGGTTCGGCGGCGTCGGCGCGGTCGATGACTGGCTCAAGCTGACCGGCAAAATCCGCCAACGCAGCCGCGACGGGCTCAAGCCGTGGGAAAAACTCGCCTGGCAGTTCGGCGGGTCGGTGCTGATTGCGTATTTTCTGTACGGCGATTTTCAGAATATCGATGACGCCAGGATGTTCTGGCTGCCGTTTTACAAGCACGGCATCCCGCTGGCGATGTGGATGTTTGCAATCCTTACGGTGCTGTATATCACCGCCACCAGCAACGCCGTGAATCTGACCGACGGGATGGACGGGTTGGCCAGCGGCTGCGTGGGCATTATGTCGATTGTGCTGGTGGTCCTGTGTTACATCGCCTCTGAATATATGTCCAGGGCGCACCAAATGACCTGGGCCAGTTATCTGCTGCTGCCGCATATCCCCGAATCGGGTGAACTGTGCGTATTTTATGCGGCACTGAGCGGGGCGATTTTCGGGTTCTTATGGTACAACTGCCATCCGGCGCAGGTGTTTATGGGCGATGTCGGCTCGCTGCCGCTGGGTGCGGCGATGGGGTACGGAGCGATTGTCACGCGAAACGAGCTGCTGCTGTTTGTCATCGGCGGCGTCTTTATGATGGAGCTGTTCAGCGTCGTCCTGCAAGTGGGCTACTTTAAATACTCCGGCGGCAAACGCATCTTTCGCTGCGCCCCGATACACCATCACTTCCACCTGGCCGGCTGGTCCGAGCCGCAGGTGGTCGTCCGCTTCTGGCTGCTGTCGATCGCCTGTGCCGTCATCGCCCTGGCGACGCTCAAGCTGCGATGACCGCTCAGCGTAAATAACAAGGCAGAAAGCGAAAAAGATGCTATTCAAGATACAGATTTGTTTTAATAAATTTACACAGGGGATTGAAAATTATTGTAATATAAGGTACACTATCCGGAGCAGGATACGAGTACTACCGTGGTAATTATTAGTATGATCGCGTGGAGATAACGTTTCGAAAAACTTGAAAAAGGGATAATGACATTGGCTAAAAAAGTCAAAAAAAGAGCGATCAAGCCCGGTCCGGTTGTTTTATCAATCAATGTTTGCGATACTATAATTCGAGATGAACGCACGAAAAAGGTGTCCCTTGTCGGTCTTTTTAACGCTATCCATGCCTCCACTTTTCCTACGGTCCATCCTTCAATGTGTGTTTATATTGCGCTCACGAATGGGCATGGTAAATGTAAACTGGATGTCCGGTTTAACCGCGCATCAGACAATCAAATCATTGCCGGAATGGAAGGGGAGATTGAGTTCATTAATCCGTTGCAGGTTGTGGAGTTAAATATTGAGCTACACGGATTAAGATTTGAAAAAGCGGGAGAACATCACGTCGAAATATTCTGTGATGGTCACCCCATAGGATGTCGCAAATTTCTTGTCAATCAAAAACAACACATGATTCCTCCCACAAAAGGAACGGAAGGCTGATGATTTATGTTACACATACAAGATAATTATATTTGTCTCAGATCGCAGGAAGAATATTATGATTTTTCTGCCGGTCAGGCAACCCCCTCCGTGTATATACACTGGAAACCAAGAGAAGAGGCTTCAGATGAAGAAATAATGGCGTATGCGGCAAAAAGCCGGACATTTGCCTTTCTTTCGAAACCTGAAGAGGACATCTATAGTTGCGATGACGGCAAACCCCTATGAGCTTAAAAAGAGGCGACATCGTATTGCTTCCTTTTCCGTGGACAGACCTTTCAAG
>DSDR01000325.1 GCA_011048645.1 Phycisphaerales bacterium | reverse complement strand
TTCCGTTTTGAAGGCGAAAGCACCGTCAACAGCGAGCTGGTGATTTTTATTACGCCCCGCGTCATTACCTCGCCGTTCCTCTCGGCCGATGAACAGCGTTATCTGGAAGAAACCCACGTCCCCTCGCCGCGTTCGCCCCAAACACGAATCAAAAGAGATACCGAATAGGTCCAATCGGAGGGTAACCATAAAGCCCTGCTCTGTCGAACGGAGCAGGGCTTTTTTGTGCAAACAAGTTGCTTTAATACTCTTCCATATGATAAAACTCGGCGTTTTCCAGCCATGTGCGGGGCCGGCTGACAAAATCCACCAGGCCGCTGAGCAGGCGATAGTGTTTTTTTTCTTCCTCGGCCAGACGAAGGAACAGCGCCTTGTGCGACGTCTCTTCGACCTGATCGGCGCGATCCAGATAAAAATCGATACTGTCCTGCTCAATCTTCATCGCCTGACGATATAAGGCCTCATGGCTGTGATCAAAGTCAAATTCCTCTTGAAAGTCTTTCATACGAACAAAAATATTTTTGGCTTTGTCAAGAATGTCCGTATCCGCCATCTCGGTAGTGCGCGAGCGGATTTGCTCAAGCGCCCTGGCATGCTTGACTTCGTCCTCGGCCAGCATATTCAGGATTTGTTTGACCCCCTTTTCGTGAATCTTGCCCGCCATATCGCGATAAAACGCCTCCCCGTCCTTCTCCATTTGAATCGCAAACTCAAAAATATCCATTCGATGACTCCTGAAAAAAACGTTTTCATCCCTTAACGATACTGTATCTTACGTGTTTGGCCGCCTGAACACAACCGGAATTCCTGTCGGTTGCGCGAAATGGCCGCAAAAAGTGCACACCGCCCGCCGAATCCGCGTTATGGACGCTTGTTTTCCAGACGAAACTGCCGCGGCGTCATTCCCACGACCTGCTTAAAAATGCGGGTAAAATAGCTCTGGTTGTTGTAGCCGACCTCAAAACAAATCTGGGTACAATTGCGGTCGCCGACGATGAGTCGATGTTTGGCCTGATTGATGCGGATATGTGTCAAGTATTCGATCACCGTGATCCCCACTTGCTCTTTGAACAAATGCGACAAACGCGACACACTCAGATGCGCCTGCCGGGCAATGTCTTCCAGTGTCAGCGGCTGGTCAAAGTGATACTGCATATACTCCATCGCCGGTCGGAGCTGGGAGATTTTTTGGGCGTCCTGCGAGTTGTAAACGCTTTCGATGAACTCATCCAGCGCCCGGCTGATCCAGATGCACAAGTCTTCCTGCGTATCGAGCGTCAGGACGGTATCAATATACTCCAGATTCTTGCTCAGCAGCATATTGATATCGACCCCGCCCTGTGCCGCCGCTCGACTCAACACACTGAGCAGTTCCACCAGACGCGCCTTGAGCAGGTTGACATGGCCGGGATTGTGAAACAGAATCTTGCCCAGCAGCAGATTCAGAATTTCTTTGGCGCCCGTGCGGTCGCCCAGCTTGACCTTGGCGATCAACTGACATTCCAGCTCATATGGATAGGTTTCTTCCGAACCGAAGCGTTTGCTGTCCTGAATGACCTCGCTGATTTTGGCCTGCTGCTGCGAACGCTGGCGGCGCCATTGCACCACCTGCGGGTCAAGTTCGGTCATTTGATACAGCAGAACATACAGAAACTCGGCCGCCTCGTGAATCCGTCGGGCCGAGATCACCGGCAGCCGGCTGACAGCCTCCTCCAGCACACCGGCGCCGAATCGCAGTCCCCGCAGCCGTTTGCGGATATCCTGACGAATCGTCTCATCAACCGGCTCCCAGACGCACTTGCCGAAAAACGCGCCGCCCAGCGGCAGATCGCCATCCATCACCGGCACACACACCACACCGATCCCCGCATGACAAAGGGTAATATACGGCTGACCGGTCTCAATAGAAATATTCAGACTCCGCAGCTTATCCTGACGGCACCGCCCAGCCCCCGCCTTGGAATCGTGTATCAGGCGGCAAAACGCCCGTTGACAACTTCGTGAACACAAGGAACGGATTTCCCGCCCCTCCGTATCCGTAAATTCAATACCCAGTCCGTAATTTTGGGCAAATGCGGCGTCAATCCTGGTGAATTGTTCCGGCGTTATCATCTCTTTGAGATGAAGGGTCTTGTGAAGGACACGTTTTTTCATTGGGTTTGTCGGTTTTAATGTCCAAAATGCTGTCAAAAACGTCGATTCGACAAAAAACGACAGGCTCAATTAGCAAGATAGTATTATAGGAATTTCGGCAAAAAAAGCAATCCCAATTTTCAATTCTGAATTCTACACTCTACTCTTGTGCCAATGCCTTGAGCAATCGATCCGCCAGCTCCGGATCCAGCGGTTCAGACGGTTTCGTTTCCTCCTGCGTCCGTGTTGGCCGCGGCTGAGTCAGTTCCAGCTTGATCAAATCCACGCAAGCTTTGCGAGCCGTCTCGGAGTTTTCGTCTTCCAGCAGCCGGATCAGCTTCTCAATCGCCGCGGGCATACTTTTGGCCAACAGCAGGCAGCCCTTCTGATAAGCCGCATCAATTCGTTGTTCAATGGATTTTTTGTTATAGGTCCGTTTTTTGATGTGTGCCATCACACTGCTCCTTCCTCTTGGATAGGCCCGATTGACAATGAATGGTCTTCTTAAGAACGTGATGAATTGCGCCCTGAGTTCTGATAAATGACGTCCGCCTCCCGACCGCCGAGAACCACCAGTACGTCCGGCCTCAGTTCGACCAGCACATCCTCCCTGCACCCGGCCAACACAAAAATACGCCCCGATGTGTTTGCGATACGACGCGCTTGATAGGCCGTTACCAGTGCGGTCGTCGCATCCAGCGACGCGCAAAACTCATCGGCAAAGATCAATTGCCGGCCGCTCATCCATGCCCGCGCCAGCCGATAGCGCCACTGCTGCCCGTTGCTGAGCATCGCCGGCGGACGCAGCAGGCACGGCACATCGCTCAACCCCGCTCGACTGAGCAGCTCCAGCGACCGACTCAGCGGCCCGTTGACACAATCAATCACCGACCTGTCGCGTTCCAGCGCAATCGATTCAACGCGGATCCGCTCATCCGGCGGCGACTGCGCATACAACGCATCCAGCAACAGACTTTTGCCCGCCCCGCTCGGACCGGAAATACAGACGATCTGCCCCGCCTCCAGCCGCAGCGACAAACCAAACCG
>DSDR01000037.1 GCA_011048645.1 Phycisphaerales bacterium | reverse complement strand
TGACATAATCCGGCGGCTTACGCCGCTCGGCTGTTGTACGATGACACGGCGCAACAGCGCGGCCGCGCGAGCGGCCCGATAAGCGATTCGGATGCGTCAGACGCTGTCCAGGACGCGGGATAATCCGGCTCACTTGCGCCGCTCGGCTGTTGTACAATGGCACGGCACAATAGCGCGGCCGCGCGAGCGGCCCGATACGCGATGCGGATGCCTCGAACGTTGTCCAAGACGTGAAATATCCGGCTCACTCGCGCCGCTCGGCTGTTCGAATCAACCAAACAAAGGGAAAAATACAATGCAGCGAATTGGATTGGTTTACGATCTTCGCAGCGATTACCTTGCCGCAGGATTCAGCGAGGAACAGGCCGCGGAATTTGACTCCGAACAGACCATCGACGCCCTCGAACACACCATCGTCTCGCTGGGCTATCGCGTCGAACGGATCGGCAACGCCAAACGACTGGCCGAGCGGCTGGTCGCCGGCGACCGCTGGGACATGGTCTTCAACATCGCCGAAGGGCTGGGCGGACGCTGCCGCGAGGCCCAGGCGCCGGCACTGCTTGAACTGTACGGCCAGGCCTATACGTTTTCCGATCCGCTGGTCTGCGCGGCTACGCTTGACAAGGCCGTGGCCAAACGCTGGATCGCGCAGGCGGGCTTGCCGACGCCGGCCTTTGCGGTCGTGCAAACCGAAGCGGAGATTGACAACATCACGCTGCGGTTTCCGCTGTTTGCCAAACCGCTGGCCGAGGGCACGGGCAAGGGCATTGACCAACAATCCAAGATTGACGATCCGGTACAATTAAAGCGCGTGTGTATGGACTTGCTTTGGCGGTATCATCAGCCGGTGCTGGTGGAGCAGTTTCTGCCGGGACGGGAGTTTACCGTCGGCATCGTCGGTACGGCACAGGCGGCGCGGGTCATCGGCACGATGGAAATCGAACTGCGACGAAAGGATCAGCCGGCGATTTATTCGTTTGTGAACAAGGAGGAATGCGAAACACAGATTGCGTATCATCCGATTCGAGAGGACAGGCCGTTAAAAGCCGAGGTGGAGGCGCTGGCGCTGGCCGCCTATCGCGTGCTCGAATGCCGCGACGGCGGACGGGTGGATATTCGCTGCGACGCGGCGGGGCAAGCCTGCTTCATCGAAATCAATCCGCTGGCCGGGCTGCACCCGACGCACTCGGACTTGCCGATGATCGCCATGCAGCAAGGCATGACGTATGCCGACCTGATCAAGGCAATTCTTGACAGCGCCTTTGCCCGTTATGGTACACCCGTGCCGCAACAGGCCGCTTTGACCATGCCGCGTGCCGTAGAGCAGCACGCACTGTAATCACCTCAACGAGCAAAACGCACAGGCCAAAGCCGTTTGCAGCGGATCGGGCAGGCGGATGTTATACGCAAAACGGAAAGGATTGTCTTGTCGCCTCGATGCCGCGACAACGGATCGCCGGATTCATTCTGCGGCCAATCCTTCAAGCGCAATGTTGTTAAATGTGACCCGATGTCCCGCATCGGCAGAGCCGTCGCTGACCTGAAAACGGATACGTATCTTAAAATCGGGGTTGTTGTTCACGGCCGGTATTTGTGAAAAATCGATTTCACAGAGCTGATACGCCTCTTTTAGCCCGATTTCCGATGCACTCAACCCGTTCGTCTGCCAGATCGGATCGCCGGAAGCAACCGAATAATCCACCACCAACCCCTCTGCGGCGCCTTCATCCATCGCTGCGAAGCTGAACAACACGTTCCGGTATCCGGTCGCAGGCAGATGAAAAATCATTGTATTTTCTGAGCCGTTCAGCGCGAAGGGCTGCCGAACTTGCAGACCGCGCATCCAGTCGGCGTCGTAGGGTCTGTTTTCATTGCCTTCCGGACGATAGTTCAGCGACGTGGGCTGATTACGGCGTTCCATCGACGCCTTTCTCCAACTTTCATGGTCGGGGTCAAACGGATACCCCTCCAGTGCGGAGCGAAACTCAAGCCGTCCCTGACCGGCGGCGCTGAACACCGCTTCCAGGCTTTCAAGCGGCGTATTGTTTGGCAGATCGTCCGTAAAACACCAGAAATACATCAACGTTATCGGCCCCGGCGTGTACGTCGCCTCATTCAAAGCGCTCCACACGCCGTTTCTCCAAATACGCGATTTAATTTGTAAAGGATCCGTGATGTGAATCGGCGTCGTATAGATCGTTGCCAAAGGATTGGCGCCGCCGCCGGGCCGCCGCGGATCGGAGCCGTCGGTTGTATAATAGATCGTGCCCGAAGCGTTCGGATTCAGCAGCGTCAGTGCATCACCAACGGAGACGTCGCCGCCATGCTGATACACGTCATTAATATAAAATACCGGCGCCTCGGTCGTCGGATACAGACCGGCGTCTTTGAATTGTTCAATGACCACGCCGGAGCGAATCGGAAAATACTCATTCAGCAGCCGCTGCTGCTCGGCCAGCCAGTGCTCATCCCGCGTATAAAGTACCGCCGAGCCGCGCACATGGATATCCCGACGGTAAATCCCCCATCGCGCCGATTCGGCAATCACGGCCGTATCGATCTGCGCGGCACGTGTCATCCATCGGTCGATGCAGGCCTGGGGCGTCAGGACGCCGCCGTTAAACAACCACCGATGCGCATGATCGGCAAACTGCATACGAAATTCCGGATTCTCACGCAACTTTGCATAGAATCGGGCCGGACTGTTGGGGTGATTCACGCCGGTCACATTATGGCCGAACGCATCTTCCAGGGTGCGTTCGGTATCCCAGCAGAAAAATCGAAAGCCGTATCCCTGCTCACGCTTGGCCGTCGCCCGCCAGTTGTTGGCGCCCCAATCCTGATTGCCTCCATAAAAATTGATAATCATATAATCGATCAGATTGGGGATATCAACATATTCCGACAGCGCCGCGTAGCCCGCGTTGTCGCTGACGCCGGCTTCGGCAATCGCCTGAGCCTGAGTCCATCGCACCGCATCACCGTCGGTGACGATCCCGCCATGTTTCAAGGCGTCCCATTCGGATTTATCCCCGTCGAAATAAGCAGCCGAAAAGGATGCATCGGGACGTTCACTGATGTTGTATAGACCCCAGTACAATCCGTTGAGGTACAGATGCACAAAGCGACCATGTGCAGAAACCTGTCCCATGGCCCGTTGGGTGTCGCGCGCCCATTGATCC
>DSDR01000308.1 GCA_011048645.1 Phycisphaerales bacterium | reverse complement strand
TTAGGCCCGATTGGCGGTTATGTGAGTCTGGGGCTGATGTTCATCAATGCCCTGGTCGGCATCGAACTGATCCAGTATCTGTATTTGTGCACGCAGCAAAGCGCTCAAGGCGCTCTGGTCGCGGCAGATATTATTGTCTCAATGAACAGAAACTAAATTGGGCGGTATGAATAGGGAATATCGAAATCCACACCCAGCCCGAATACCAAAATCAAAACGTTCAAAACAGACGCTCTGCTCTGCAGCGTACCATAAAAAAAGCCCTGCGGACAACCCGCAGGGCCTATGCAAAATCAACGGTTGACGCGCCGGCTTATTCTTTGCCGAAATTGAATGAATCCGGCATCAAAGCGCCGTCCAGCCCGCCGCGTCGCGGGGTGGATTCTTTTTCTTCGGCGGCCGGCTTATGGGCGTCTTCGGCGGCCTTGTCCTCGGCGGCCCACTGGGCGCGGCGCAGACTCAGGCCGATCTTGCGGGAGTCGTTATCGACGCGAAGTATCTTGACCTCGACTTCATCGCCGATTTTGACCACTTCCTGCGGGTTGTCAATCTTGTGATCGGCCAGCTCGGAGATATGAAGCAGCCCTTCGAGATCTTCTTCCAATTCCACAAACACGCCGAAATTGGTCAGCTTGGTGACCTTGCCGCGGACAATTTGGCCGGGGATATACTTTTCGGGGATCGCCCGCGCCCACGGGTCTTCGGTCATCTGCTTGATGCCCAGCGAAATGCGATGTTTTTCTTCATCGACTTCGAGCACGACACAGCGAATGTCCTGACCTTTCTGCAAGGCCTCGCCGGGATGATTGTATTTCTTGGTCCAGCTCAGATCGGAGATATGAATCAGCCCGTCAATGCCCGGCTCGATTTCCACAAACGCGCCGTAGTTGGTCAGGCTGGTGACCTTGGCCTCCACGATGGTCCCGGCCGGATACTTCTGGCCGGCAACCGTCCAGGGGTTCGTCTCAAGCTGCTTGAGACCCAGCGAAATTTCCTGTTTTTCTTTGTTGACATCCAGCACCATCACTTCGATCTCCTCGCCGATGCTCAGCACATCGCTCGGATGCCCGATGCGTTTGGTCCAGCTCATTTCGCTGATGTGCACCAGCCCTTCGATGCCGTCTTCCAGACGAATGAACGCGCCGTAGTTCATAATATTGACCACGGTTCCCTTGACGCGCTTGCCGACAGGGTAGCGTTCTTCGACGCTTTCCCACGGGCTGGGCGTTTTTTGCTTGAGGCCGAGGCTGATCTTTTCGCTTTCCTTGTCCACGCCAATGACCATACACTCGATTTCCTGATCCAGCTCGACCATTTCCGAGGGATGCGAGATCCGGCCCCAGCTCATATCCGAGATGTGCAGCAGACCGTCCAGACCGCCCAGATCGACAAACACGCCGAAATCGGCGATGTTCTTGACAATGCCTTTGCGAATCTGACCGACTTCGATTTCCTGCAGGATACGTTCTTTGCTGAGCTGACGTTCCTCTTCGATGAGTTTACGGCGAGAGACGACGATATTGTGGTTTTCCGTGTCGATCTTGAGGATTTTGCAGTCAATTTCCTCGCCGATAAAGCGACTGATGTCGCCGGGCTTGCGGATATCCACCTGCGAAGCGGGCAGAAAGACCGGCACGCCGATATCCACCAGCAGGCCGCCTTTGATCCGACGGCTGACGATGCCCTTGATCACATCGCCTTCATTGTGATGGGTAATGACGTGTTCCCAGCCGCGAATGCGGTCGGCTTTGCGCTTGCTCAGCAGAATGCCGCCTTCGGCGTCCACTTCCTCCAGCAGCACTTCGATCTCTTTGCCGGCGACAATGTCGTCGGGCGAATCGAATTCGGAGGCTTCCACGATCCCTTCGCTCTTGAGGCCCAGCTCGACGATGACGTCATTGCCGAACTGTGTGACAATCTTGCCTTTGACGATGGTGCCGGGGACAAGCTTTTCGACTTTGGTTTCCAATACGCTGTCCAGAAGATGCTTGTGCTCGTCGGTGAAAAGGGCTTGAACTTCCTGCTCGACCTGCTCTTCGGACAACCCCAGTTTTGAAATGATGTTGCGATCTACCATTGTTACTATTCTCCTGTGGAGTCTGTTTTGTAACCTGCCGACGCCCCACATTTACGCCGACCGGCCAAGACCACTTATAAAAAATGGTTTGTAAAAAAAAAACGCATTGACCCACGCAGTCAATCGCGCTTACTGCGAATATTCAACTTCAAATTCAATATGGAAAACCACAACGCCAAACGTAATGCCCCAAAAACCGGCTTGGCTTTTGAATTCTCAGTTCGGCTTTACGTTGACTGGCGTTCCACGTTAACCTTCAAAAGAACGCAGGTTTTCGACGAAGGCGTCGATCACCTCATCCGGCGTCGAGGCGCCGGCTGTTACACCGGCGGTCTGTTTACCGAAAAGGATATTTTTATCAAGTTCCTGCCAATTTTGCAAGTGAAAGGTTTGCGGATTATGTTTTTTGCACAATTCGGCCAATTTCCGCGTGTTGGCGCTGTGCAGACCGCCTAAAACGAACATCACGTCCACCTGTCGGCACAGCTTCACGGCCGCTTCCTGACGCTCCATCGTCTCACGACACAGGGTATTGATGACCTTGATTTCCGAAAAACCCCGCCGTGCTACGGCCGCCAGCATTTGAGCAAAATAATCCGGGCTTTGCGTGGTCTGGCAAATAATACCTAACTTCTTTCCCAGACTGAGTTTATACAAATCATCTTCAGTGCCTGCCACATTTACGTCCGGTGCTGAACCCACGACCGCCCTTACTTCTGGATGGTTTTTATCTCCAATTATGACGACGTGATACCCTTCCTCATGCAGCAGGCGGGCGATTTTTTGCACCCGTTTGACCAAAACACAGGTCGCATCCACGACATCCAGCCCTTTGTCCTGAATCTCCTGAAGCTCGGCCGAGGTCGCCCCGTGCGAGCGAATCAGCACCGTCCCCTCGGCAATCTGGCCGATCTGATTGACCGTATGCAGCCCCGACTCGGCCAGTTGACGCACCACGTCCTCATTATGGATAATGGGGCCGAGACTATACACGACGTTGTTCTTCTCTAACGTCTTCTTTGCCAGGTTGATCGCATTCCGCACCCCCGGACAAAATCCGCATTTTTCCGCTACAAGCACTTTCATCTATGACTACCCTGATTCAAATTCGAAAAACG
>DSDR01000113.1 GCA_011048645.1 Phycisphaerales bacterium | reverse complement strand
TGAAGCCCCGTGCAGTTCAGCAGGGCGGCAAAGACATCATACACGGTGACCAGTCCCAGAATAGCGCCGTTGGCATCCATCACCGGCAGCCCCCGTACCGAGTGCTGCATCATCGTGTGCATAATTTTCGTCAGTGATGCGTCCGAACCAATCGTATGCACGGTGCGGCTCATAAACCATTTGATCCGGATTTTCATCGTGGCGTCATCAACCGGACGCCGCCAGTGAGCAAAAATCGGCCGCAGATAGGGACTGATCGCCGCGGCCAAATCGCTGCGCGAAACCAGCCCTTCGATGCGTCCGTCGCGCCCGATGAGTACGTAACCGACGTTATGCCGCTGCATCTGAGCCAGCGTTTCTTCAACGGTGTCCTCTGGTTCGAGCCAAAGCACCGCCGGATTCATAATCTCAGCCGCGGTCAGTGGCGGCAGATTGTGGCGCGTCGATTCGGCGCTATTTTCAGGCATATCGGCGTTCTGCCGTGTCAATTGCTCAATGGCCTTCGCCACCGGTCCCGGCCCGGCGTCCTCCGCTGCGGTCTGCATTGTCGTTTCAGATCTTTCTGTTGGCTCCGTGTCGTTGCTCGAGGCGTCATCAGAGACCGGTTGAGCGTTTTCAGATGTCGCATGTTCCGCTTCGTCTGTCGTGTCTGTCGGATCGGTCTTGGCGGCGGGGCGGTCCGGTTCGATCCGTGCCGATTCAGACGTTCGGGCCGTTTCGGTTTGTGCTTCCGGCTGCTCCGGCTGCGCAGGATCGTCCTGGTCCTCGAACAGCGTATCCGGAAACACGGCCGCGCATTTGAACTCCGGAAAATCGTCCACCTTCATTCGGCAGATCACGTACCGGCAACGCTGCTCGGCGGCCAGTCCGATATGTGCTTCGGGATCATCCCAGATTGATCCGACAAAGGTATCGGTTTGCTTGAAATGTTTATGGCCTTTCAACTCTTCGCGAAAGATACGATCCCAGGAACCAACCAGCAGATTGCCCACCTCTTTGATCGCGTCATTAATATAGTCGGCGTCTTTGAGTGTGCCGCCGCGAATGGTTTCAAGGACCCGTTTTTCCGGCAGCATCACAAACACCCCGGCCAGAACAAACAGCCCTGCCTGGTCCAGCAGAATCTGAAACGAGCCGTCCATCAGACCCTTTGTCTGCACCCGGTTGACGGCGGCCAGTTTTTTGAACTCGCGTTTCAGCTCCGACAGCGCGGCCTGGCCGGTGCTGTCCGGCGTGCATTCAGCGGTGTTACCGAACATGGACGAAATATCCTCGCAGAACGCTTCAAATGCCTGAAGCGTCAGCGAATCGAGCGAACCGACAAGTTGTTCAGGAGATAGGGTCATAGAACGTCTTATGCGTTGGCTTCCCGATACAAAAATGAAAATTCGACGGCGTCCTGCTCATCCAGCCACGCGCAGACGACCGTCTTGACGGCCTTTTCGCCGAGCGTGTTTTTCAGTTCACGTCCCGTAATGACCGATGGAATTGAGACTTCTACAGCGGGATAGATATCCTGAAGGCGGGTTTTGATGCTGCCCATCACCATATTGGCCACTTCACCGATCGCATCACAGGTGTCTTCAAGGCTGAGCGGTTCTTCCGGTTCCATGCCCAGCATATTTTTGGCGATGCGCTCAGCGCAGGACTGGCTGACGCAGACCGCCAGACATCCTTCCAGATTTCCCTTAAAGGTAATCGAACCGAGCAGCGCCTGGCCGGTGATCGTCGGGCACGCTTCGCTGCTGGTTTCCACATCCATAAAAATCATTGTCTCAAACACCTCGCGTGCCGCCTCGATAACTGTGTCGCTCAGCGTCATTTGCTCCGGCATAATGGTCTCCTTAGTAGGTTTTCGTTGTTGTTCGTCGAGTTCAATTCATAAAAGGCGCCAGTTTTTCCTGAAACTTTTCAGGTGTAAACGGTTTGGTGATATACCCATTGGCCCCGTCGGACATCACACCGTTGATCAGATCGTCAGCGCTTTCCGTCGAGACCATAATGATTTTGGTGGCGTTGCAGCAATCCAGTTTGCGCGCCTCTTTGACCATTTCGGTGCCGCTCATCTCAGGCATATTGATATCGCACAGCACGATATCGACCGGTGAGGCTTGCAGTTTTTCCAGGGCCTCTTTTCCGTTGCCGGCTTCCTCAGTGCGGTTAAATTCAAGCCCCGACATCCGAACGGTGCGCATGATGATTTTGCGCATCGTTGCCGAATCGTCCACTATCATCAATGATTTTGCCATCGTCTGTTCCTTTCTTGTCTGATTTCTAATCCGCCGTTCAAATAGGCTTCAAGACGGCCCGTGTCTGATTGGTTCCGTCTTGTTTGGATACCATAAAGTTTATCCGTCTTGAACGATGTCTCCGATCCGGACATGGCCCAGTACCTTATCAATATCCAGCAGAATCTTGATCGAATCGCCGATTTTGCCGATGCCGAGAATAATGTCCGTCTGGACGTCATTGCCGAACTGCGGGGCGTCCTCAATATGATCGCCGTCGATATCCAGCACCTCTTGCACTTGGTCAACGATCAGCCCGGCGTTGAATTGTCGGCCCTGCTGACTGACTTCGGCAACGATAATACAGGTCTGCTCGGTTACGTCGGCCGATTCCATGCCAAAGCGGCTTCGCAGATCCAGCACCGGAATGACCTGGCCCCGCAAATTAATCACACCCTTGATATATTCCGGGGCCTGCGGCACGGCGGTAATGGACATATAACCGATAATCTCGCGCACCTTCAGGATTTCGATTCCATATTCTTCGCGACCGAGCTTGAAGGTCAGATATTTGCCCTCACGCACCCGCGTTTTGTCTGTAATTGTTGTTTTTTTCATTGCATTCTCCAGGTTATTCAAAATCACATTGGCTCGACGTCGCTAAGATCCGGCGTCGAGCCGGCAGGTTGCGTCATTGGTTAAATATTTCAAAGTCCCCGTCATCCAGCGGCAGGGCTTTTTTTGCCGTCGCCGTGGATTTGGTTTTCGTTTCGTCAGACTTTGAGTTATCCTTTTTGCCGTTGGCGATGTGGTGGAACGTCCGGTCGCTGAGGCCCAGCTTGCCCTTGGACGAGCCGGCGCCGGTCGCCCGGCGGGGCGGTTGGGCATGGCCCTGAAGCCGCCGTCCCGAAGCGCCCTCGACCAGACCCACCAGCTCCTCAACAATGCTCTGCATCTGCTCGGCCTGA
>DSDR01000184.1 GCA_011048645.1 Phycisphaerales bacterium | reverse complement strand
TTATCGTAACTCAGTCATCTTACTTCTTTACGATCTCTTACAGGGCCTCTCGTTCCATCTCACTTGTCCGCTTTGACCGCCGTCAGCTCTGTACGGCCGTCGCGTAAACCGTCGCTGCGGGCGATCACTTGAATTGAGCCTGTCCGGCCCTCGACGGAACGCAGAATCAGCATTGCCTTGCCGTAAAACAGCTTGCGATAATCCGCCTGAAACGGCTCAAATGACAGCGGATTGCCGTTGCCCACGCCCGCGATTTCGGCCGGGCCGTCAATATCAAAATGAATCAGGTGATCGGCCAGCGGGCACGGTACGCCGTTTTCGTCAAACGCCTCAACCAGAATATAGGACAGATCGTGCCCGTCGGCGGCCAGATTATGCCGGTCGGGTGTCAGACGAATCTGCGCCGGCTCGCCGGCGGTGCGCATCACCGCCTGGCCGATTTTTTGTCCGTTTTTATACGCCACCGCCTTCAACTCGCCCGGCTCATAAATCACCTCATTCCAACGAAGCCGATAATCATAGGTCGGCGCATAATAATCCGATTCGACCGGTTCCGGATAGATGCCCAACGTCCGAATACTCGCCCACGTGCGCTCACGCAACTCGGTAAATTCGATACGCAGATAACGGGCCTGTGCCTGAACGGAGTGAAACGCCTCGCGCGGCCCGCCCCATCGCGGCTGGTCGCTGGCCGGCCTGGATACGACCGAACGCCACTGCCGTCCGTCTTCGGAAACGGCGACCGTATAGCCGTAGTATTTGGCTTCCCGTTCAAACTCCAACGCCAGATACCGAATGGGGCGGACTTGCCCCAGATCAACGCGGAGCCATTCACCGGTCTGTCCCGACGAAGCGCACCAGCGGGTTTGGCTGTTTCCATCCAGCATGGCCTCGGCCGGATTTCCCGCCTCGAACGAACTGACGGTTGCGGCGGCGCTTTGGGCATAATTTTCGGGCCTTTTGGGCCGCTGTCCTTTGACGCGCCGTCCGAGGGATTGGCCATTCAAGAACAGCTCGGCCTCATCGCCGTTGGTATAGACAAATACCGGCACGTTTTTACCGATGCGATCCGGCCAGTTCCAGTGCGGCAGGATATGCACCGTCGTCGCGTCCGGCCGCCAGTAACTGCGATACAGGTAATAGCGATCTTTCGGAATGCCGCACAGATCGACGATGCCGAAATACGAACTGCGAGCCTGGCGATCAAACGGCGTCGGTTCGCCGAGATAATCAAACCCCGTCCAAACCATCTCGCCGGCCACAAAACGGTCCTGCTGCATCAACGCAAACTCCACATCGGGAATATCCGACCACGGTGCGGCGTTCAGGTCATACGAACAAACCTGAAGCTGATCGGAGTAGTCGGTCTTGACCGTCGGCAGCGGCAACTCATAAAACCCCCGCGTGCTCAGCGCTGAAGCCGACTCGGAATAGATAATCGGCTTATCGGGATAGCGCCGGCGGTAATTTTCGTATCGCCGCGCATAATTCCAGCCGGTCAAATCAAGGGCATCCAGAATCGGCTGATTGGCGGTGCCGGGAATATGACAGCCGATGCCCACCGGTCGCGTCGGATCGTAATCGAGAAAAAAATCGCGCATATAACGGACCCGTTCGGGCGATTTGCCGTCGGAGTTGCCCGGATAATTGCTGATCTCATTGCCGATAGACCAGACCACCACGCTCGGATGATTGCGGTCGCGCATCACGAAATTTCGAATCTGCCGTCGGGTATATTCCCTTAGCGGCGGCTGCCCGTCTCGGCGTCCGGCGGTATGATCCCACTTGTCAAACGCCTCATTCCAGACCAGAAAACCCATCCGGTCGCACAGTTCCAACAGCTCCGAGGCCGGGGGGTTGTGGCTGGTGCGGATAAAGTTCACACCGATGTCGCGCATAATCTCAAGCTGCCGCTCCATAGCCCGACGATAAAACGCCGCCCCCAATGGGCCATGGTCATGATGCAGATTGACCCCATAAATCTGCACGCGCCGTCCGTTCAGGTGGAATCCGTCATCAGCGGTAAAGTCGAAGGTGCGAATGCCGAAATGGATCTGTTCACTGTCGATCTCTTTGCCGTCAGCGTACACCTGAGCCACGAGCGTATAGAGCTGCGGATCGTCAATGTCCCATCGCCGGGGACGATTGACGGTCAATTCATATGCCAGTGAAATCGAATCGTTGGCGCTGATCGTCTGCGGGTATAAACTGAATGCGATCAGCCGTTCATCGGGGTCAAGAATCCGGAATCGAACCGTCGCGTCCTCGGCGCTGTCGCGATGGTTTTGCACCACGGTTTCAATCCGCACCGTCGCCGCCTCATCGGTCACCTGCGGCGTCGTAACAAAGGTCTCTCCGTGTCCCAGATGCACCGGATCGCAGAGCGTCAGCGTGACATTGCGATAGATTCCCGCTCCGGGATACCAGCGCGTACCCTGCCGGCGGGTATCCACCTCAACGGCGACGAGATTGTCCTGACCGAACTTCACATACGGCGTGGCCTCCACGCGAAACGGCGTATAACCATAGTCCCACTGACCGGCCAACTGCCCGTTGACATAGACCTTGGGAAACGCCATCACACCGTCAAAATCCAGATATACCCGTCTGCCCGCATCGGCGGCATACAGCGTAAAGGTCTTGCGGTACCACCCGACCCCTTGCCACGGCAGCTTGCCGGCATAGCCGTGCTCGTCCGGATTGAACGGCCCGGCAATCGCCCAATCGTGCGGCAACCGAACCGGTTGCCAGTCGGCGTCATCAAACTCGACCTGCCGCGCCTGGTCGGGCTGCGGCCCTTGGGCAAACCGCCAATCGGCGTTGAAATTCTGCACAAGACGAGCCGAAAAGCCCACCTGAGACGCAACGACAAGACAGCCGACCCATAGACTCAATGTTTTGTTCCTGTTCATCGCTTTTCCTTTTAATGATCCCGATGGAGTGTAGGTTTGTTTAAGACGCTTGGGCCATAACGCTATTGTATCAGTTGGTCTGTGCAAAACAAGTAGGTATTTCAAGAATCGGACCCACAAAATCCAAAACATTAGCGCAGCGTGCGTTGTTCGGTACTGAGCTGCTGGAGCGTCAGGGCGTTTTGTGCGGCCAAGCCGTTTTGGTCATTGTCGAAAAAGCAATACACGTCTTTGCCCTGGCGGTTCCATCGGCGGCACTTGCGCGCCCAGTCGGCCAACTGCCGATGGGTATA
>DSDR01000307.1 GCA_011048645.1 Phycisphaerales bacterium | reverse complement strand
TCTACAGATGGCATAAAACACAAAACAGAACGTATCTGCGGCAAGTCGGAGCATTCCCACCGCTTCGCTCCGCCGCATAAACAATACTTTTGACGGTGGCATCGATTTTATACTACACGCCGTCCATTGCGATATGCAGTATGGACTTTTATACCGGTCGGCTGTTTGCCAAATGGCAAAATCGCCTGCTGATCACGGCCTTGCGATATGAGGAAATTCGGCTGCTGGATGTCAAAGAAGACCGCATCCTGCACGACCAGGTCATCCTGAAAAACGCCGGCCGCGTACGCGATATCACCGTTGGCCCGGACGGCGCACTCTATGTCGTACTGAACCTGCCCCACACCATTTTGCGTTTGACTCCCAAACCATAAACCGCAGATTGGCATCGGCTTATCAACTCCACGATGGATATTTTGACTTTACAGGGGGTTTCGGCTGTTTATAATCACTGACGATGTGTACCTCTTTGTTTATTTGGGAGCTGTTTGATTGAGCTGTTGTCGAGTCATCCAGCGGGTCATTTTTTTCGCGGGGGTTCTGCTTGCCGTTATCGGATGCCACACGTCGCGGGAGAATCTGGCGACGTTTAATCGTCATTATGAAACCGGTCGAATGGATTCGGCCGCGTCCTTTGCGGCGCAGAAGATCAGCCGCAGGGACAGGCCGCGCGGCGACGACCTGCTGTGGATGCTTCAACTGGGCGCCGCCGAGCGATTCCGTCAGCAATACGACGAAAGCACCTTTTGGCTCGACCTGGCCGAAGGGACGCTGCGGCATTACGCATTGAATCGCAATGAAATCGCCGATTCCATCGCCGCAGCGGTCATCAACGACACCGTGACCCCCTACACCGGCACGATTTACGACGGTATTATGGTCAATACCTACAAGGCGCTTAATTTTATGCGTCAAGGCCAAGAGGCGCTGGCCCGTGTGGAATTTAACCGGGCGATGGACCGTCAGCGGCGGGCCAAAGAAGAGTTTGCCGAGCAGATTCAGGCCGTTCGCGAAAGGCTGGAAAAAAATCAGTACAGCCGACTGGCCCGGCGCAGCATCGAAAACGCCGATTTACGTACCAAACTCGAACAAACGTATTCGTCTTTGGATGAGTTTGAGGCATATCAGGATTTTGTAAATCCGTTTTCAACTTATCTGGCCGGGGTGTTTTTTGCCGCAACAAATGACTACCCCAAGGCGTCTGATTTACTGAGACAAAGCGCCGGAATGCTGCCGGATAACCCGTATGTGTTGCGGGATTTTGCCGAGGTTGAGCAGGCCCTGAATACCGGCTCGACGCTTAAGCCGACGGTGTGGGTCTTTTTTGAGAACGGATTAGGCCCCGTCAAAGAGGAAGTACGGCTCGATCTGCCGCTGTTTATCGCTACGAATAAAGTGCGGTATTTCGGGGTGGCGCTGCCGCAATTGGTATATCGTCCGGCCGCGGCGGCCAAGCTGGATATGTGGGCCGACGGGACGCTCTATACCACCGAAATCGCGGCCGATATGGATCGCCTTGTCCAGACCGAATTCAAGAAAGAATTTGACGGGATTTTGCTTCGGACGGTTCTTTCAGCCATTGCCAAGGCCGCAGCACAATATGTACTCGAAGAAAACAACGCCGAGGCCGCGGCCATCGTGATGGCGGTATTCCATTATGCCACAACCGCGGCGGATGTGCGAATCTGGTCGGCGCTGCCGAAGAATTTTCAGGTCGCCCGGTTTGCCCGCCCCGCCGACGGATGGATTGATATTTCGCTCGGCGCGCTGCCGGCCCAGCGAGTGCAACTTCCGGATTGCACCCATACGATGGTGTATGTTAAAATGGTTTCAACGGCGTCCAGGCCGATTATTGAACTGATACCTTTTTAGCGGTAAGGAGACAACAATGAAAACAATGATGATGCTTGTGATGCTTGCAGCAGCACTGACGCTGCTTGGCTGCGGTCAGCACACCCACGACCCGCGCGTCAATCTGGCCGATACGGTCGGCAGCGACCATCTCGGCTCCAATATTATCACGCGGCCGGTCGGGCAAATCTTCAGCGCCGTCGTCGGCGAAGGGATTGTGATTCAGAACGTCAGCCAGCGCGTCACGCCGCACGGCTTCCTCGAAGTCCAGGTACAGGGACTGAATCAATCCCACAGTATCCGGCGGTTTGATTATCAGGTCGAATGGCTCGACGCCGGCGGCATGGCCATCCCAACCAAAACCAGTGTCTGGCAGCCGGTCTCGGTCCAGCCCAAATCGCCGTTTGCGTTTCGGGCCGTCGCGCCGCGCACCGAGGCGGTCGATTTTCGAATCAATACACGAACACAACCCCGGTAACAATGCCCTCATTCAGTCAGGAGACTCACAGATGAAGTATTATTGGATTGCAGCGGGTTTGACATTGGCAACGCTGGCCGGCTGTCAGCAGCCGACCGTCTATATCGACACCACCAACGATCCGGGAAAACCTGTCATGGCGCTGGATTATCGCGACTTTGACCAGGCGGCTGCCGCGATGGTCGAGTCGCTGATGCGCTCGGGCGCCCTGCGCAAACCCGAAGGCGGCCGATACGTTGTCACGACCGGACGCATTATCAACGACACGATGCAGCGAATTGACACCGACCAGTTGATGGCCAAGATCGAACAGGAAATGGCCAACAGCGGACAGGTCGTGATGACCTCGGCCGTAGGCGGCAAAGGCGCCACCGACACCATGATTGACCAAATGCGGCAGATCCGTGATTCCGCGGCGGCCGAGGAGTTTCGCGAAGATACGCTGCCGGCCACACGCCAACTGATCGCGCCGGAATTGAGTATCGCCGGAAAAATTATCCAGCGCAACATCCGTTACGACCGCAACACCGAACAGGTCGAATACTACTTTCAGCTTCAATTGACCGATCTGACCAGCGGACTGCGGCTCTGGCAGGAAGAGCAGCTCATCGGCAAACGCGGCGACCGGAAAGCGGTATCATGGTAGCGATTGCGGTCGTCGGCGTTTTGGCGTCCTATGAGAATTAGCGGATACGTTTTGTGTATTGCACTGGCGACAGCAGCCGCAAGCTGCTCACTTCATAATGTGCCGCGTACACGTCTGGGAAGCTATGCGACGGCCACGGTCGGGACGAATTTCCTGGATTTAAGCTCGCTGGGCGAACACCAGTATTTCGACGGACGAGGAGAAAATAACGGTATTGTTTATACCTGTCGGG
>DSDR01000237.1 GCA_011048645.1 Phycisphaerales bacterium | reverse complement strand
GATCGGCTGGCGGCGATGCAGCGGGCCTTTGCCGCCGGGCGGACGATGGTCGTTACCGAAGGCCGCGACCAGGGGACGGTGGTCTTTCCCGACGCGGCAGTCAAATTCTTTCTGACGGCCGATTCGACCGAACGCGCCCGACGCCGCCACACGGAATTGTACGCCGCCGGAAACGAAATGACCCTCGAAGTCGTTCTGGCCCGACAGCAGCAGCGCGACGCAAGCGATCAGGGGCGAGCCGTCGGCCCGCTGAAATCCGCCGATGACGCCATTGTGGTCGATACCACCGCAATGACTGCCGAGCAGGTCGTCGAGCAACTGGAAACCTTCGTACGTGAGAGGATTCATGACTGACGATCATCCAAAAGAAAATTGGCTGCGCCTGCTCTGGCAGCGAATAGGGCATATCGTTTCAGTCGGCGTCTTGTCCATCCTGTATCGGGTAAAAATTTTCGGCAAAGAAAACGTGCCCCAAGACGGCCCCTTGCTGGTCGTCTGCAACCACCAGAGTTTTTTTGATCCGATGTTTTCGCAGACATGGGTTTGGCGGCCGTTTTATTTTGTCCCGCGTCATACGCTGCTGCAAATTCCGTTATGGGGACGTCTGATTCGCTCGTTTTTCGTGATTCCGATTCGACCGGGACAGGCGGACGTGGCGGCGATGAAAACGATTATTAACTATCTCAAACAGGGCAAGGCGGTGTGCCTGTATCCCGAAGGCACGCGCACCTATGATGGACGCATTGGACAGGTCAAACCGGGTTTCGGACTGATGAGCCGCCGCAGCGGGGCGTGTGTGCTGCCGGTGGTCATTGACGGGATGTTTGAAGCCTGGCCGCGCACACAAAAATACCCCCGTCTGGGACGGGTCGGCGTGATGTACGGCAAGCCCTTCTCCGCTGAACAGATCAAAGCCCTCGGCGATGAGGCCTTCGCTGAAGAACTGACCAGGACGCTTCGCCAAATGCAGGCCGAGCTTCGCGGCAAAATGGGTCGCGAACCGTTTGATTACATCGAATAATCATGCCATGTACACTACAAGACAATGTGTATAACGCGCGTCAGCCGCGGAGTGCACGCAAATTGAAAGTCTGGCGTTACGCGGGGCTGATGCTGACTTATCGCTGCAACGCGGCCTGTCGGTTTTGCTATTACTACTGCGGTCCGCAGGCCGATGGGCTGTTGCCGACAGAATTGGCAGTGCAGGCCTGGGCAGCCCTGCGGCGACTGGCCGGCCCGTCGGCCAAAATTCATTTGACCGGCGGCGAACCATTTCTGGTGTTTGATCGCTTACTGGAGATTTGCCAAGAGGCTCAGCGCCGCGGGTTGGGCGGGGCCGATTACGTCGAGACCAACGCCGGCTGGGTCGGCGACGAAACCGAAACGCGCCGTTGTCTGCGGGCGCTGGATGAAACGGGGCTGAAACGACTGAAAATAAGCTGGGACGTCTTTCATGCCGAATTCGTGCCGGCCGACAAGGTGCGTCTGCTGGTTCGGCTGGCTCAAGAGGAACTCGGCCCCGACCGGGTGCTCGTCCGTTGGCAGCACTGGTTGAATGCACTTGACGATACGGCCGCCCTGGGCGAATCCGAACGTCTGGCCGTGATGCGACAGGCCATGGCCGAAGAGGGGGGGCGTTTCACCGGACGAGCCGCCGAGACGCTCGGGACGCTCTTTGCCGATCAATCCCCTGATGAGCTAATCGGACGACACTGCCAAAGGTCCATTCTCGGGGCCAAGGGCGTGCATATTGACCCGTACGGCAACGTCTTCAGCGGCCAGTGCAGCGGTATGGCCGTCGGCAACCTTCATACAACGGGGCTGGATGCCCTCTGGAAGGGCTTTGATCCGGATGCCTCGGATTTCTGGAAAACCCTCTGTCAGGCAGGCCCCGGCGGATTTCTGGAGCCGACAAGGGTTCTCGGCTATGAGCCGCAAGCTCGGTACGCCTCAAAATGTCATCTTTGTACCGATATTCGCAGGTTTTTTTTTGACAAAGGCCGATATTTGTCGATAATCTGTCCAAATGAATGTTACGGAACGCAGGGCGTCTGAACCTGTCGGTTTGGTGGTATCGGGATTCAGTCGCCGAAGGGAATATACGCGGTTAATGAAAAGGTAGTACGTTTTGGCCAACAGTGACACGACCAGTTTTGATACACTTTTAGGGCGGATGGCAATCGACCAGCGGCTTTGTACCGAAGAAGAGCTCCGTCATTGCGTCGAAGAAACCAAACAAAAAGCCGGAGACAGTCCGGTCACGCTGGAGCAGGTTCTGCTGCAAAAACGCTATATTACGCCGAACCAACTGAATCGCCTCAAAGCGAATATCAAGGAAAGCCGCGACACGGCGGGCCAGATTCCCGGCTACAAGATTCTGGGCAAGCTCGGCTCCGGCGCGATGGCGGTGGTGTATAAGGCCAAGCAGCTTTCGCTGGATCGTACGGTGGCGATCAAGGTGCTGCCCAAAAAGTTTGTCCAGAAATCCGACTATGTCGAGCGTTTTTACAAAGAAGGGCGACTGGCGGCTAAGATGAATCATAACAACATCGTTCAGGCCATCGATGTTGGTGAGGTGGGCGGGCTGTATTATTTCGTGATGGAGTACGTCGAAGGCAAGACCCTGTATGACGATCTGTCGCGCGGCAAAATCTTTGATGAACGCGAGGCCATTGACGTAACCATCCAGGTGGCCAAGGCCCTCGGCCACGCCCATGCACAGGGGTTGATTCACCGCGATGTCAAGCCCAAGAACATTATGATTAACAAAGACGGCGTGGTTAAACTGGCCGATATGGGGCTGGCCCGCGAGACCTCCGACATCAAGGCGGCCAAACACGAAAAGGGCAAAGCCTTCGGTACGCCGTATTATATCGCCCCCGAACAGATTCGCGGCGAGGTGGATATCGACGGGCGGGCGGACATTTATTCGCTGGGCGGCACACTGTTTCATATGGTCGCCGGTCGGGTGCCGTTTGAGGCCGGCACGCCGTCAGAAGTGATGCGAAAACATCTCAAAGAGCCGCTCGTTCCGCCGGATCATATCAATACCGTCCTGTCAACGGGGATTTCCGAGGTCATCGAGGTGATGATGGCCAAAGACCGCAACGAACGCTACAGCACGATGGACGAGGTCATCGCCGATTTGGAAGCGGTTCGCGACGGCAAGCCCCCTCTGCGGGCGCGCCAGAAATTCAACTTCGAGGCCCTG
>DSDR01000197.1 GCA_011048645.1 Phycisphaerales bacterium | reverse complement strand
TTGTAGATTTTTACGTCGTCCAGCGCGCCGTTGAACGTCCATTCGACCTGCCCTTCATCGGTGACTTCGGAAGCGCCGATGACAAAATTGGCGTCTAACTTCTCCTGGAACGCAAAATCGCCCTCGGCGGCGCTGAGGCCCTGGCGATAGATCGTTGCCGTCTGGCCGTCAAAGGTTACCACGACGTGTGCCCATTCATCCACCGGAAGCGGCGGCGAACTGACCGTATAGGCGGTGTTCTTGAAATCCACATTGCCGCTTCCTGATGCGACCTCAAGCTGCCACATCATTCCGTCGGCGGCCCAACTGTTCCGTTTGGCGATCAGACCCTGCCAACCGCTGGTTCCGTCCCATTTTGCCCACAGCGAAACGGTCAACCGGCCGGTATAGACTGAAGGATCCCATGTCCCGACGCGCGCCCAGCCGTTGCCCGGATCGATGACAACGCCGTCGCCTGCGACGCCTTCGACAAAGACCGGCGTGCCGTTCGGATCGGCGTGATGAACGCCCAGCTCGTCGAGATATTGCCCGCCGACGTATTTGTCTTCATCCAGCGTCCAGTGGGCCAGGAACTGTTTGACGCCCAGCGTGACCACGTCAGAAAGAATTTCGCCGGTTTCATTGGCGATCCGGCAGTAGTAGTACCCTTCATCTTCGAGCTGAACATTGGACAGCTCAAAGTACGGTACAAATACGCCAAGCGGATCGGTCAGCAGCGTGTCTGTTTCAGGATCGATCTCGTCAGGATTGAACGTTCTGTACCAATAGTACCGTTCCGGCGATTCGCTGTACACCTCGATTTCAAAGACAGCCGTATCGCCGACCTGATCGACCACCTGGCGCTCCGGCTGAGCGGTAATCAGCGGCAATCGATCCACGGTTGTAAATAAAAACGTCGGACCCAAATAAACCGCTTCGCCGATCAGTGAATCCACCCGCCAATAATACGTCGTAAAATAGTCAAGGGGTGTCTCGAGGGTAAGGCTTGTTTGATCCGTCGTGGCAATCAAAAAAGCGTTAATGCCCGTAAAATTCGGATCTGCAATATTGGGATCGGTTCCCAGATAGACGTTGAATTCGCTCGGCTCGTACATTTCTTTGACCGTCCAGCTTAACGTCGGCATCCGCGGCGTGCGATCCTGGCCGTTGACCGGCGTCATACTGTCAATCACGCAGGGCTGATACCGATCCGGCCCCATCTGCATATTGAAGAAGATATCCATTTCTTCAAGAGGCGTATTATAAATGCGAAATTCATCAATTTGCCCCTGGAGGTACGGATCGACTTCGTATGTGGCTCTGCCGAGATAGGCATACACACGCGCCACATTGGCCAGCAGATGCGGCGACGTGTCGTCGCTGAAATCAACCAGCTCGCCGTCAATATAGAGCCGCATGGCCGGGGCGCCCTCTTGGCCGCCGTCTTCGTCAAAAACGCACACGAGATGATACGTGACGCCGGCTTCGAGAGTCGGACCGTTCAATTGTTCCTCGCCGACCGCATGCGAGGGAAACCCCGTGGTACTCAGAGCCAGCCGGGCGTTGCCCGGGCCGCTGGGCGAGAAAAACCAGGTGTATCCGCCGGCGCCGTCTGAGGTGTCGCCAAAGTCGAACACGCGCGCCCAGCCGGACATCAGATCATCAGTAAACCACGCCTCCAGGGTCGCGCTCGTGTAATCCTGCAGCACATCGCCGGGCAGCGAGGCATACCCGCCGCCGTCCAGAACCAACTGGCCGCCGGCGATGGCAGCCGAGCCTTCCAGCGTGCCGTCCATCCCGCCGACAGAGTCCACCGCTCCCGGGCCGGAGGTAAAACTGTACCGGTTCACCAGATCGGCCCGCAGCGGGACCGTCGCTAAAAGAACCAGCAGAACTATGTGTGTTATTTGTCTCATTGTACCGGTCTCCTTAAAACTGTTTTTGTTTCTGTTTCCGCTGTCCGCAACGGCCGAACAGCCGCTGAAAACAGCTCCGTAACATATTGTTGCGTATAATTTACGAATCCCCAAAATAGCGAATCAAATCTCTTCGCAAATCGTGCGCCTTTATTTTTTCGACGTTATGCGCCTCTATCTTCAACGGATTCAGCGTATGGGACGGACGGCCACAAAGCCGCCCGTCCCGTGTAATACCTTCGCTTATGAACGACGCTTCAGCAGCGCCAAACCGCCCATCCCCAGAAGAACCAGCGTCGCCGGCTCCGGAATAAACTCGGTCGGCGTCAACGCGGCCTCGGTAAACCGAATATCATCCATATAGCCGTCGATATGATCGACAAAACCGCCGTTATACCACCCGCGACCGAATGTCCAGGCGCTATCGACAAGGGCCATCCCATTATCGGCACCCGTCATAACGGTCTCGGCTGCCAGAATCCACGCACCGGGATCGTTGGGACTGTCATTGATCCACAACTTCAGCACGCTGCCGTCGCTGGTGGCCGCCATACGATACCACTTGTCGGCTTCCATCTGAAACGTCGAAACCGCGTCATACCGCTCACCGCCGGCCGTGGCGAAATCAATCCGGAAAAAATTATCCCATGTTTTCTGGAAATAAATTCCCGAGAAGACGCCGCCGTCGGCGCTGCCGTCTTTGCCGATAAATGTGGACCATCGATTGTCTTCGATACCGCCGACCAGTTTCACAGCGGCTTCGATTGTCCATTGGGCCGGCGACCACTGATTGAGCGCTGCATCCAGCGTATAGCCGTCCTGATGATGTTCGGCGTTACGCATCGCCAGACCCACACCGGTCGGTGTATCATCGGTCCATGAAGGCCCCCAGTAGTTATCCCAGCCGCGCATCAGATACCCGTTGACCACATCCACCGATCCGCCGGAGCCGTTGGGGGCGCCTTCCGGCGTAAACGGCTGGCCTGCGAGGCCGTCTTCAAAATTCCAGTAGGCTACCACCGGCACCGCCGAGGCGTAAACCGCTGCGCTTGCGCCCATCAGTGCCACACACAAAAGCGTTAACATTCTACTTTTCATCGATTAACCTCCACACATATGACTCGTTTGCCGTGCGACGGACCGCCCGCCGCCACTGTAGATTACGTTGACGTCTTGACTGTCTTTATCACTCTCCTTTCTTGATAAATGGTTATGGGTGTCGTACTTACTGTACCATTGAATCCGATAAAAGCGTGGGGCGCACAAAGACGCACCAGTCCGAGTCGGTTGATCGCAATTGATCGACGCTCCGGTCAGCGTCGCCGCCGTCGGTTGTCACCA
>DSDR01000211.1 GCA_011048645.1 Phycisphaerales bacterium | reverse complement strand
TGGGCCGCAGCATCGACCGATTGGCGGAGGCGGAGGCGGACTTGCGCGACTTTCTGCAGCAGACGCGAGAGGACTGCATCTATTGGGTCGAGGCGGAAAACGGCAAATACAGACGCATCACGCTGCGGGCCGCCCCGCTGGATGTGGGGCCGTATTTGCGCGAGCGGCTGTTCGGGCCGCACAAGGCCGTAATTTTGACCAGCGCGACACTCAGTTGCGGGCAGGCGAACAAACAAGGCTTTGCCTTTTTTGCCGAGCGGATCGGGCTGGATACGTTCGAGGCCCTGCAGGTCGGCTCGCCGTTTGACTATGCGCGTCAGGTGACCTTGTACATTGAGGCGGACATGCCCGACCCCAATGCGCCGGACTTTATCGACAAAGCCGCGAACACCATTCAAAAGTACCTGCTCAAAAGTCAGGGGCGGGCGTTTGTGCTGTTTACCAGTTACGCGATGCTGCGGCAAACGGCCGAGCGGCTCGAAGACTGGCTTGACCGACAGGAGATGAAACTGCTGGCCCAGGGCAGCGGGCTGGATCGCGACCGGATGCTGAGACTGTTTAAGCAGGACGACCGATGCGTGTTGTTTGGCACCGACAGCTTCTGGCAGGGCGTCGATGTGCCCGGCGAGGCGCTGTCGAATGTCATTATCGTGCGTCTGCCGTTTGCCGTGCCCAGCCACCCGCTGATTCAGGGACGCATTGAGCGGATGCGCCAACAAGGGCAGAATCCGTTTATGGAGTATCAGCTCCCGATGGCGATTATCAAGTTCAAGCAGGGCTTCGGCCGATTGATTCGCAGCAAGAACGATACGGGTATGGTCGTTGTGCTGGACAGCCGCATCGTCCAGAAACACTACGGACGGCAGTTTCTGGCCGCGATCCCCGAATGCCGTATGGAAATTGTCACTGCCGCGCGTTTTGATGCGCTGTGACAAGCCGCCAGTCGTCTGACTTCTGACGCTATGACAACGGCGAAGTCGGCGATTCGTCGCAGAAAGCCAGTTCGGGAAAGTGCGGCTGTTCGGCGATATCGGCGGTCATCGCCTGCAGGGCCGAGCGGAGTCCTTCCTCAATGACCGGATGATAAAAAGGCATCCGCAGCGCGTCAAAGACGGTCATTTCCCGCTGAATGGCCCAGGCCAGCAGATGGCCGAGATGCTCGCCGGCCGGGGCGCACAGTTCAGCGCCCAACAGCCTGCCGGACTTTGAGTCTGCGTACAATTTCAACAGGCCGTGATTTTTGTCCTGAATCATCGCGCGCCCCTGGTCGGCAAAGTCCACACGCCCCACCACACACGAATTGATGTCCAGTTGATCGCGGCGCCTGCCGACCAGCACGATGTTCGGGTCGGTAAACGTAATCTTCAGCGGAGTGCGGCGTTTGAAACAGGCCAGCTCGTCGCGCACGGCGTTATACCCGGCCACCCGTCCGTCGTCCCAGGCCTCGTGCAAAATGGGGTCTTTGGCGTTGGCGTCGCCGGCAATGAAAATCGGCAGATCGCCGACTTGCAGGGTCTCGGGATTATAGCGCGGGACGCCCTTGTCATCCCTCTCCACACCCAGCCGCTCCAGCCCCAAATCATCGACGTTGGGCCGGCGTCCGACGCTGACCAGAATCGCCTGGACTTCTTTTTTGTATGGGCCGGCGCTGACGCTGAGCGTATTGCCGTCGGCGGTGATCCGGGCGGTGTAACCGCTCCAGAGTGTCATATCCTGTGAGAGCGCATCAACCGCCGAGGCAGTCACTTCCGGATCGGACAATCCGGCGATGCGTCCGGAGCGGGCAATCCCGACCACGTCCACCCCCAGACGCCCCATCGCCTGGCCCAGTTCGGCGCCGATGACACCCAATCCGATCACGGCCAGCGATTTGGGCAGGGTGTCGATTTCGAAAATGGTATCGCTGGTCAGAATCCGATTGCCCAGGGCCGCCCACGGCTTGGGCACAATGGGACGCGAGCCGGTCGCGATGATGATGCGTTTGGCCTCAATGATACGTCCGGCGACCTCCAGGCGATGGACATCCAGGAAACGCGCCCGTCCCCGGATCAGCTTGTCGCCAAAACGCAGCGTTTTTTCAATCATTCCACCCGTGAAATAATCGCGCAGTTTTCGCACATAGCGCATCACCTCGGCTCCGTCCACCCGCAGCGCGTCGGCGTTTTGGATGCCTTTTTTGGCCAACGCCGTTCGACGGTGATAGTCCTCGGCCGTCTGGATCAGGACTTTGGAGGGCATACAGCCCACCCGGGCGCAGGTCGTGCCCATCGGGCCGTCCTGAATCAGCACAAATCGGTCGGTAACCTGACGGATTTCCCGCAGCGCCACCAGTCCGGCCGTACCGGCCCCGATGACCGCCACATCAACATTCAGCGTATGCATCTATTCCCCTGTGGTTGTTCTCGAAGCACATCGATAAGCGTTTTTTAGTCCCACTTCAAGATGCCGCCGGTGTCGGCACTGGTGGCCATGGCGGCGTATTTGCCCAAGGCGCCGTAGGTAATGCGCGGCGGTCGGGGCGTCCAGGCGGCCTTGCGTTTGGCCAACTCGTCGTCCGACAGCTCGACGCGAATCGTGCGGGCGGGAATATCGATGCTGACCGTATCGCCCGGCTCCAGCAGTGCGATCGGCCCGCCGACGGCGGCTTCGGGGCTGACATGACCGATGCACGCGCCGCGCGTGCCGCCGGAAAACCGCCCGTCGGTAATCAGTGCGACCGATTCGCCCAGCCCGGCGCCCATAATATAGCTGGTGGGGCTAAGCATTTCCTGCATCCCAGGGCCGCCTTTGGGGCCTTCGTAACGAATGATGACCACATCGCCGGGTTTGACCTTGCCGGCCAGGATCCCCTCACAGGCCTCTTCCTGGCTTTCAAAAATGACCGCCGGGCCGGTATGTTTGAGCATCGACGGCGCCACGCCGGCGGATTTGACCACGCAGCCGTTCGGGGCCAGGTTACCGCGCAGAATGGCCAGGCCGCCGGTTTTGGAGTAGGCGTCAGCGACTTTATGGATACAGTCGGTATTCTTAATCTCCGATTCAGCGATGTTTTGGCCGAGTGTCTTGCCGGTTACGGTGATACAATCGGTCTTCAGCAAACCCGGAATCGTGCTGATTTCCTTCAGGATGGCACTGATGCCGCCGGCGGCATCGACATCCTCAATGTGCCAGTCGCTGGACGGGGAGACCTTGCAGATATTGGGGCATTTGTCGCTGATGATATTGATCCGGTCGAGATCGTATCGAATCCCCGCTTC
>DSDR01000195.1 GCA_011048645.1 Phycisphaerales bacterium | reverse complement strand
CCCTGCCTTTGTACCCACAACGCTTAAACAGGAAAAATCAATCAATCCGTTTCTGCGTTGCCATGAAAACAGCATCCGTCAGGCCGTCGGACTTGACGACCCTGCCGATGTCTTTGCGGAACTGCGACGGCGAAAAGACCGATTCTGATTCATCAAATTCACTTATGTGAACTTGACCGGACCGTTGCTATGGATTATAACTGAACAAAATCAGAATGTGTTTTTAATCAAGGGAAAAGAAATGAAGCCGATAAAACACCTCCACGTTTCAAGTGTTGCGGTGATCCTTATATTTGCCGCGTTCTGTTTCGGAATGTCCAATCCGGTCAAACCCGATGTCTCGACAACGGCGGACAGGCTGTTTGACTATCAACTCATCACACTGGACAACGGGATGCGGGTCATTACGGTGGAGGATTTTTCGGCCCCCATCGCCGCGGTGCAGGTCTGGTACGAGGTCGGCTCCAAAGACGAACAGTCCGACCGCCAGGGCTATGCACATATGTTTGAGCATATGATGTTCAAGGGCACCGACCGCGTCAGCGCCGACGGCCATTTTAACACGATCCGAAAGGTCGGCGGTACCTGCAACGCCTACACCAGCTTTGACCAGACGGTCTATATCCAGACTCTGCCGGCCCACGAACTGGAGCTGGCGTTGTGGCTGGAAGCCGAACGGATGGCGTTTCTGAAAATCGATCAGGACAATGTGGACACGGAACGCAAAGTCGTCGAAGAAGAACTGCGAATGGGTGAAAACCGCCCTTATGGCACGCTGTTCAAAAAAATCTACGGCGAATTGTTCACCCAGCATCCCTACCGCTGGACGCCCATCGGCAATATCGCTCATCTTCGCGCAACCAGCGTTGCGGACCTGCGGGCGTTCTGGAATCGGTATTATCTGCCCAATAATGCCACGTTGGTTATTGTCGGAGCGGTCAAACATCAGGACGCCCGGCAGATGGCCGAGCGTTATTTCGGATGGATTCCCGCCGGCCCGCAGCCCCCGCGTGTGTCCATTGAGGAACCCCGGCCGTCCATCGCCCGCACGATTGTGATTGACGATGAAAACGCCCCCGCCGGACGGGTCATGATGGTCTGGCGAACCGTGCCGACGGGCCATCCCGATGAAACAGCGCTGGATTTTCTGAGCGAAATTCTCGGCGGCGGCAAGAGCAGCCGCGTCTATCGCCGATTGGTAGCTGAGCAGCAGCTCGCCGTTGAGGCCGGAAGCTGGTCGCAAACCCTTCAGCAAGCGGGATTGTTTTCCATTTATGCAACGCTGTCACCTACTTCGGAAGACTATGAAACCGTCCTGGCAGGTTTGAGCGAACAGCTTGAGAGGATTCAACAGCACGGCGTGACCGAGGACGAACTGGAAAAGGCCCGCAACCAACTGCTCAGGAACGTGGTCACGGCGACCTTGAGCGTCGAAAGCAAGGCCCGACTGATCGGCACGGCGGCGGTCACCATGGGCGATGTGTCGCGCGTCAACCGGCTGCTGGATGATATTCGCGCCGTAACCGCCGACGACGTTCGGCGGGTTGCCGACGAATGGCTTGGAAAAGACCGAGTATTCCGTTTCATTGTTAAAAAGAACGAAGACGGGATGCTCAGTGCCCGTCTGGACAACGACGCGGCCCCGATTACCGCCGAGCCGGAGCGTGTGTCGCCGCCGCCGGGCAGACCGGGCGTCGAACGCCCAAACGATTTTCCCAAAACGCCGCCTTTTGCGCAATCCGACCCGCAGATATTTGACCTGCCTTACCGTGAAACGACTTTGGGCAACAGGCTGAAGGTACTGACTGTTTCCAACCATAAAACGCCGTTTGTTTCGGTCATGCTCGGCCTGCCGAACGGGGCCTGGACCGAGCACAAGCCCGGCCTTGCGGCGATGACGCTGGAGATGCTGACCCGCGGCACGGAAAACTATACCGAAGCCGAACTGGCCCGAAAGCTGGATCATTACGCCGTCACGCTGAACGGCGCGGCCGACAAAGACAATGCCACCGTATCCATGAGCGCGCTGACGGAACACCTTGAGCAGGGTATGGATCTGATGGCCGAGGTGGTTTTGAAGCCGACCTTTGCGCAGGATGAATTTGAAAAACTGCTCGCCCAGGAAATTACAGACCTGACGATTCGTCGGCAAGATCCGAGATATGTGGCCGAAACGTGGTTTTACAAGGCGGTCTTCGGTGACCATCCGTATAGTCGCCCGATCAAAGGGACGCCGCCGCAGCTTGAGCGGATTTCTTCGGATGACCTGAAGCTATGGTGGCGCAAGTTCGCCCGTCCCGACCAGGCCGCCCTGATCTTCGCGGGCGACATCACGCCGAGACAAGCGGCGGCGCTGGCCCGAAAATACTTCGGACAGTGGGAAACCGAGTTGGTGGAAACGGGACTGATCCTTGCGGATATTCCGCAGCCCGGACCGAATCACATTCTGCTCGTGGATCGTCCCGGCAGCGCTCAGGCTCAGCTTCGCGTCGGACATTTGGGCATCACCCGAGACCAGCAGCCGGATTACTTTTATACACTGATGGCCGCCAATTATTTCGGCGGCTCGTTCAACAGCCGACTGAACGAGAATATCCGCGTCAAACGCGGGCTGACCTATGGTGCACAAGGTTGGTTTGGCGCACTGCGGATGGCCGGGACATTTGAAATTTCGACATTTACGCGAAATGAGAGCGTGATGGAAACGCTTGAGGTGATTTTTGAACAGATTGCCGAATTCCGTACCGTTGCCCCAACTGAAACGGAATTCAACGATACACGCAGTTATTTGCTGGGCAGTTTCGCACGCAACCGAGAAACACCACAGCAGATTGCACGCGATTTGTGGCTGATTGAATCGCAGCGGCTGGGACGCGATTATTTCAAAAAATTATTCGGCGCCATTGAAGCGGCGACGCCGAATGACTGCATTCGGATCACGCAAAAGATTGTTAAGCCGGACAAACTGACGATTGTTGTCGTCGGCGATGCGGCGGTTCTGAAAGAGCGTTTGGAAACCATTGCCCCCGTTGAAATCGTTCAACCTTAGTCGCTCCCGACAGAACAGCGAAGGTCGGAAGTCAGAGACAAGCGTGCCTTGTCTTTGACTTCTGATCTCACAATCAACGCGCTGCCCGAAGCGACGGCTTCGTCGTCCGATCGCTCAAAAACGCCTATCCCAGTTGATGATTTATTTGTCGCATTCTTCTTCAATTCCATCAGGGGTCGGACTCGATGCGTCCAGCTCGAATAATTTCATCCATACGTCCGCCTCTCCCGCTGTGATACCGGCGCGTTTT
>DSDR01000276.1 GCA_011048645.1 Phycisphaerales bacterium | reverse complement strand
TTTACCGGCATTTTTGAGGACTTGAGCAACTTCCAGTCCTCGCTGATTCAGTTTGCGTTTTACGGCGCGTATTTCGGGCTGGCGATTCCCGGCTCGATCATCGCCCGCAAGTTCGGCTACAAAAGCGGCGTGCTGATCGGGCTGGGGCTGTATGTCATCGGCTGTTTTCTCTTTTACCCGGCCAGCCTGATTCAGCAGTTCATCCCGTTTTTGATTGCGTTTTATGTTCTGGCGGGGGGGCTGTCCATCCTTGAGACCAACGCCAATCCCTATGTGCTTGTGCTGGGGCCGGAAGAAACCGCTACGCAGCGGCTCAACCTGGCTCAGTCGTTCAACCCCGTCGGTTCGGTCATCGGGACGCTGTTGTGCCAGATTTTGATTTTGGCCAAGCTGGAGGCGCTCAAGGCACAATCCGCTGACGCAACCGCTGAGCAGCTTCAAACTCTCCAAAGCCAGCAGCTTGCCATTGTCATTACGCCGTATTTGATTGTCGGCGGCATTCTCGTGCTCATCTGGATATTGATTGCGATGACGAAGATGCCCTATGTGGTCGAATCGGATAAGAATGTCCATTTTGCCGCTACGGTCAAGCGCCTGCTGAAAAATCCCAACTATGTCTTTGCGGTTGTCGCTCAGTTCTTCTATGTCGGAGCGCAGATTTCGGTCTGGACCTATACGGTCTATTACATCCCCGACCAATTGGGGTTGTCCGGCAGCGAGGCGCTGAAGTATTACCACACCCCGGCGCTGATTATCTTCGGTCTGTTTCGCTTTATCAGCACGGCCGTGATGAGCCGGGTCGCCCCGCACCATGTGCTCAAGTTTATGGCCTTTGCCGGCGTGGTTTGTTCGGCGATTGTCATCGGCGTCGGCGGCAAACTCGGCGCCTTTGCGCTGGTGGGCATCTCGGCGTGTATGTCGCTGATGTTTCCGACGATCTTCGGTCTGGGCAGCCGCGGCCTGGGCGAGGATACCAAAATCGGCGGCTCCGGGCTGATTATGGCGATTCTGGGCGGGGCGATTCTGACCCCGATACAAGGGTATATCATCGACATCGCCAATGTCAGCATCTCCTACGTTGTGCCATTTATCTGTTTTGTTGTCATCGCCGCGTATGCGATTTTCACCGGCAAGGTCAAACTGCCTGCTGCGAGCGTAACGACCGTGACAGAGTCCTGAATGCCTTGGTCAAAATGAGGAAAATTCAATGTTAAAGCATATTTCGAATCTCATCAGCCCTGAGCTGCTGAAAATCCTGATGGAAATGGGACACGGCGACGAAATCGTCCTGGCCGACGGCAATTTTCCCGCCGCCTCGATCGCGCGGCGTCTGGTGCGGGCCGACGGCCACCCCATCCCGTCGCTGCTGGAGGCCGTTTTGAAACTCTTTCCGCTGGACAGCTATGTGCCTCATCCTGCCGCCTTGATGCAGGTTGTTGCCGGCGATCCCGTCAAAACGCCTATCTGGGACGAATACCGTAAGATTCTCACTGCCTCCGGAGAACCTTTCACCGACTTCGAGCACGTCGAGCGGTTTGCCTTTTATGAACGCGCCAAACAGGCCTACGCCGTCGTGGCTACCGGCGAGACTGCCCTCTACGCCAATATCATCCTCAAGAAGGGCGTTGTTGTGTCATAAAAGTCTTTGGGTGGTGATGTTCAGATCATACAAGCACGCGGCCAAAGCCCTCCTCTTGCAACCTTTCACAACAAGACAAACAAAACCCAAAATATTCAAATTAAAACACAATTGACTTTTGTGCCGGTGCGGCGTAGTATCCATCAATTGTCTGGAAAACGAACAAACCCGTCGGTGAATACAATGTTTACAGGCTTGATTGAAGCGATCGGCACGGTGCGCCAAGCACAACTGCGGGGCGGGCAAATGAGTCTTGAAGTCCATTTAGGCCCGTCCATATCGCAGGACACTCGACTCGGAGACAGCATCGCCGTCAACGGCGTCTGTCTGACGGTCAGTGAACTGCACGGTAGATGTGCGCGATTCGACGTCAGCGGCGAAAGTCTATCCAAAACAACACTTAAGCATCTCAAGCCCGGTTCCAAGGTCAACCTTGAGCGGGCGATCAGCGCCCAGGGGCGATTCGGCGGGCATTTTGTACAGGGGCACATTGACGGAACCGGCACGATTGCTGCCATTCGAAAGCAGGGCGATTACGCCACGTTTCGTTTTTCCGCACCGCCGGAGTTACTGACGCAAATGGTCTTAAAAGGGTCTGTGGCCGTGGACGGCGTCAGCCTGACGATTGCGGCGCTGGATCAGAGCGGTTTTGAGGTCGCCCTCATTCCGACCACACTCAGGGATACCATCTGGCGCCTGTCTAGCGTCGGCGACGCGGTCAACATTGAAACCGACATGCTCCTTAAAATGGTGCGTCGCCAGATTGAGCAGTTGCTTCCCGAAAGCGGTGCGCTGACGGCCGAGAAACTCAAATCGCTTGGATTTTAGACGCGGCTCAGCCCCCGGCTCGACGCCTGTCAGTCCAGGCAACAATACGGCGTCGGATGGTATGGCCAATGACGATGACGGATAACCACACAACACGACTTCTCGGCAACGACCTGGTGATCGGTATTACGATGGGCGATCCCGGCGGCGTCGGCCCGGAGATCATCGTCAAGGCGCTGGCCGATCCGGCATTACGGCGTCAGGCCAAGTTCATCCTGTTCGGGCTGGATGAGGCGCTGGAATACGCCGCCGACCTGATGGAGGTCGAGCCGTTTTGGTTCCGCTTTCCTCATGAAAAACTCAGCCGGGACTATCCGCGGCAGGTGTCCGTGGCCGATTATGACGACTATTCGGCCCCGTCGTGGATTCACGCCCCGACCCGCGCCTCGGGCGAAGCGTCGATGCGATTCTGCGTGGACGCGATCGGCGCCGCCCGGCGGGGGCTGATTGATGCCGTGGTCACCGCTCCGATCAGCAAGGCAAGCTGGAAACTGGCCGGAAGCAAATGGCCCGGACATACCGAATTGCTGGCCGACTGCTGCAAGTCGCCCCGCAAAGCAATGATGTTTGTGGCCGGGCCGCTGAAGATGGCCCTGGCGACGATTCACGAGCCGCTGTTTGAGATTCGCCATAAGTTCACCATCGGCTGTGTATTCGAACCGATTGATTTGCTGGATGCGGCCTTGAAAGCGTATTTCGGTATTGTCCGGCCGCGGATTGCGGTTGCGGGACTAAATCCTCACGCCGGCGAAGACGGCCAGTTCGGCGATGAAGAACAGCGCATCATCAAGCCGGCCATTTTGCTGGCTCAGGAAGCGGGCATCTTCTGCGAAGGGCCTTATCCG
>DSDR01000379.1 GCA_011048645.1 Phycisphaerales bacterium | reverse complement strand
ACCTATGATTTCAGTGTAACCGTCAGTGACGGCGAATTGACCGCGACCACGGGAGCGCAAGTGTTTGTGGGCCAAACGCCGTGCGAAGCGGCGCAGGCCAAGCCGGATTATGTGCAGAACCCGGCCGATTTCAACAATGATTGTTTCGTGGACTTGTCGGACTTCGCCTTCTTTGCGGCACAGTGGCTGGAGTGCAATCCTGCTATGGATGCTCCCTGTCACTAAGTGCGTTAAACAACGGCAAGTACTCAGTTGGCCGTTCGTGTGATGTTTTCGGCAGTCGGGGAGATTTTTCCCGGCTGCCGTTTTTTGAGTCTTGTCAATGTATAGGGAAGATCAATACATTTCAGGGAGAGTACACAATGACCGGAAAAGTCATCGTTCAGCAATCGTCTCGGCTTATTGGATGGGTGCTGCTTTGCGGCGTGTTGACATCGTGTTCAGCCGAACATCGGGCGTTGAGGGATATCGCTCGGCTTGACAAGCAGGCCGCGGTCGGTCTGCCGGCCCACTCCGAGATATTGGCCAAAATGACGCTGGCCAATCGGTATTTTATGGACAAGTGGCCCGATCCGGGAGAGCCGATTGTGACCGACCGCCGGCGTCCGAGCAATATCTGGACGCGCGCGACGTATTATGAGGGACTGATGGCCTTCTATGAAATCAACCCCCGTCCGGAATTTTATGATTATGCCGTTGCCTGGGGCGAGGCGCATAACTGGGAGCTGGGTTACGGCGGCTGGCAGAGTCGAAACGCCGACAATCAATGCTGCGGCCAGACCTATATCGACCTGTACCGAATCGATCCGCAGCCCGAACGTATTGCTCATATCCAGAGGAGCATCGATGCAATGGTCAACAGCGAGAAGGCCGACGACTGGTGGTGGATCGACGCTCTCCAGATGGCGATGCCTGTGTTTGCACGGTTTGGCGTGTTGTACGACGATGACCGCTATTTCGAAAAAATGTACGACCTCTATATCTTTACCAAAGAAAAGCACGGCGGCAACGGCCTGTACAATCCTCAAGAAGGCCTCTGGTGGCGCGATAAAGACTTTGTTCCGCCGTACACAACCCCCGGCGGCAAAAACTGCTACTGGTCGCGCGGCAATGGCTGGGTGTTTGCGGCCTTGGTACGTGTACTGGATATGATGCCGCCGGATGCGCCGCACCGCGACGAATACATCAACACCTTCAAGGAAATGGCCGAGGCGCTGCTGCCGATCCAGCGGGACGACGGCTTCTGGAATGTGAGCCTGGTCGATCCAGCCCATTACGGCGGCAAAGAAACAAGCGGCACGGCCTTTTTTGTCTATGGGTTTGCCTGGGGCGTACGCAAGGGGCTGCTCGACGAAGCGAGATTTTTGCCGGCGGCGATCCGAGGCTGGAACGGATTGGCCCAAGATGCGCTGCATCCCAACGGTTTTTTAGGCTACGTTCAGAGCACCGGTAAACAGCCCAGCGACGGCCAGCCGGTGACCTACGACAGCGTTCCCAATTTTGAAGATTACGGCCTGGGCGCGTTTCTGCTGGCCGGGGCGGAAATGGCCAAACTGGCACAATTGCCGCAGGGCCAATGACTTTTCGGGTTGCTCAGGCGACGGTGAGTGGATAGACTTAATGCGTGTAAGGGACGAGAGTATGGCAGTGTGGGTGTTCTGAGAGGCGCTCAATGAACATTATCGGCTTTCATCCGCTGGATATCCTGATCATCGTCGCCTATCTGTTGATCATCACCTATATCGGCCGGAGGATCGCCGAAAAGATTCACACCGAGCAGGATTTTTTTCTGGCCGGGCGCTCGATGAACAAGTTTTTCCAGTTCTTTTTGAACATGGGCATTCTCAGCGACGCCAACAGCGCCGTTCGCACCGCCAGTTTTACTTTCAACAAGGGCCTGGGCGGCGTCTGGCTGATGCTCATCGGCGTCTTTACCGGCCCGTACTATTGGTTTATGGCCGGCTGGTTCAGACGGGTTCGGCTGGTCACGATGGCCGAGTTGTTCGAAGAGCGGTTCAAAAGCAAAATTCTGCCCTCGATTTACGCTGTGGTGGGCATCTGGCTGAGCATCCTGATTATGGGCGTCGGCTACAGGGCGTCGCTGCGCACCTTTCAGGCGATGACCATCAAGCCCGTCGAGCGATGTACCGAGGCCGAACGGCATTCGCTTCAACAGTATGACGCCTACCGCCGACTTGATGCACTGTACAAAAGCGGCCGGCTTGAAGCGGCGCAACTGACCGAATACCGCATACTGGACAATTTGTACAAACAGGGACGAATCGCCGCCTATATATCTTACACCCAACCGTTCTGGTTTTATCTGGTTTATACGGTTTTTGTCGGGTTGTATATCATTCTGGGCGGGCTGAAGGCCGCCGCCATGACCGATACGATTCAGGGGGCGCTGATTATTGTTTTTTCGGTCATTTTGATTCCGCTGTCGCTGGTGCGGCTGGGAGGCTGGGACGAATTTGCCGCGCGGATTCCCGACGAGATGCTGTTCGTCTTTGGTTCCGGCGGCAACGAGTTTGCCTGGAATTCCATCGCGGCGCTGGCGGTCTTGACCATCGTGGGTATCACCGGCCATCAGGGCAATATGAGTATGTACGGGGCGGCCCGCGACGAATTAACCGCCCGCATCGCCAGCATCGGCGGCGCCTACACCAAACGGCTGCTGACGATTGTCTGGGCGCTGTGCGGGCTGTTTGCCTATGCGCTGTTTGCCGATTCCATCTCCGACCCCGACGCGGCCTGGGGCATCCTCAGCCACAACCTGCTCGGCCCCGGACTGCGGGGGGTGATGGTCGCCGGCATTCTGGCGGCCAATATGTCCACGCTCGATGCGGTGTGCGTCTATTTGTCCGCGCTGTTCGTCCGCCATCTGTATAAGCCGATGGTCCCCGGCAAAAGCCAGCGCCACTACATCAATGTGTCCCGGCTGGCGATTGTGGGGTTTTTGCTGCTGGGGATCTATGTGTCGGTGTCGATGACCAGTATCATTCATCTGATCAAGGCGCTGCCGTCGGTCAATATCATTTTCGGAGCGCCGGTGCTGCTGCTGCTGTTCTGGAAGCGGCTGACGCTCAAGGCCGTCTATGTGCAGGTCGTTGTCTGTACGATTGTGCTGGCGATTTTGCCTGAGTTTTTACCGATTCTGCCGTCTGTTCGTTATGCGCCGCAACTGACGCAGAAAACCCATGAACATACGCTGGTCTATCCGGTACAGGCCTCGGCTGATGACGTGGCCGACGGCCTTGCCGAGCAGGTCGGACAGCACATTGAAAAGCCGGTCATTGTCCCGGCGGCGCCGATCTATTTT
>DSDR01000266.1 GCA_011048645.1 Phycisphaerales bacterium | reverse complement strand
TGAGGACTTCTGTACGTTCTCTTACGGCAATCTCAGAAGCACATATTGTGAGAATCTGCCGGTTCGCACCAGAAGCAGCGCCCGTTTGGTTTGCTCGGTTTCTTCAAGCGCCTCATTAAATTCAGCCACGGTATTAACATCTCGGCGATTCACGCTGTAGATGACCATCCCGGGCTGAATGCCCGCGCGATCGGCGGGACTGCCGGAGGCGACCTCAGCAACGCGAACCCCCTTGCCTTCGGTCAGATTATACTCCCGCGCAACATCGGCATCAATCGTCTGGACTCGAAGCCCCAGTTGACGCCCGATTTCACCGGTTTCGGCAAGGGCGCTTTCTTCGCGTGCGCCTACGGCGACCCTGAGCGTTCGTTCTCGGCCATTGCGTATGACGACGATATTGACTTCGGTTCCCGGCGAGGTAAATCCGATAAGATTTCGAATTTCATTGCTGTTGGTAATATCGCGGCCGTCAATGCGAATGATGATGTCGTCTTTTCGCAAACCGCCTTTTTCCGCGGGGGAATCTTTCTCCACATCCATCACCACGACGCCGTTTCCGGTGTCAAGACCGAAATATTCAGCCAATTCCGGGGTTAGATTCTGCATCGTAATACCCAGATAGCCCCGCTGCACCCGGCCGGTGGCGAGGAGTTGATCCTTGACAAGAATCGCCATATTAATCGGTACCGCCAGCCCAACGCCCATATAGCCGCCGGTTCCGGTAATGATGGCGCTGTTGATGCCGACGACCCGGGCGTCCAGATTCAGCAGCGGTCCGCCGGAATTGCCGGGGTTGATGGCCGCATCGGTCTGAATAAAGTCCTGATAATCATCCGATCGCTGGCTGACGCGACGTCCCTTGGCGCTGACGACGCCGACGGTCAGCGTCTCGGTCAGGCCGAACGGATTGCCGATGGCCACAACCCACTCACCAACTTCCAGATCATCCGAGTCGCCCAGTTCAAGATACGGCAGTCCGGATGCGTCGGGGATTTTCAGGAGAGCCACATCGGATTTTTCATCGGAACCGATCAACTCGACATTTTCAAATATCCGTCCGTCGCCCATTAAAATGCGGATGGTCTCGGCCCTTTCAATAACGTGATGGTTGGTCAGCACGTAGCCGTCCTCGCTGATAATGAAACCGGAGGCCTGTCCGGTGCGACGCCGTTCCTGGGGCTGGCGGCTGCGCGGGCGGGGTCCGAAAAAGCGTTCAAAAAACTCATCATCAAACGGCGACCAGAACTGATCTCCGCCGACGCGAACAACGGTTTCCACCTGTACGGCCACAACGGCGGGCATGGCTTTTTTGGCGACCTCGGAAAAAGCCCGACTGGCTTTTCGCAGAGTCTCTACACCGTTGGCCTCGGCAAGCGGCTCAGACCACGTCACGGCCGCAAGTATCAGCACCATCGCCCATCCGCACAGAACGACCTGCTTAACGGGAGCTGCTTTGTGTCCACTCATACATCATTCCTTTCCAACACTCGACTGTCATTATGGTTATCCACGTTTCTATCATAAGGCGTCCTTTGTCATTATAAAAAAAACGGGCCTGACCTGCCAGGCCCGTTTTCAACTCACGGGCGGTTATCCGTGTTTGATTTCGATGCGCTTGGTCTTGTTCTTTTCGGTCGGCGTTTTGGGCAAACGAATCTTCAACACACCGTTTTTGAAGACGGCTTCGGCTTTGCTGTCGTCCACCTCGGCCGGAAGCTGAATCGCCCGGCTGAACGCCCCATAGGAACGCTCCACCACGTAATGCTGAGCGTCCTTTCCCTCATGCTCGGCTTTTTTTTCACCGCGGAGCGTCAGCCTATCGTTTTGGATGCTGATCTGGATGTCCTTATCCTCCAGGCCGGGCAACTCAGCGGTAACGGTTACTTCCCTGTCATTCTCGGCAATATCCAGGGTGGGCGTAAAGCTGCCTGCGAATCGGTCCCCCGCGCCGAAAGGCTTCAGTCCCGTTTCGCCGAAAAAGTCTTCAACAAGGCGATTCATCTGCCGCTGAAACGCCGCAAACGGATCGGCCTCCCTGCGATAGTGAGCCAGCGCATCCTTGCCGCCCTTTCTGAATGGAACCAAGTTACTCAATACCATAGACAACACCCCCTTTCATCAAAATACGAACAACGACCTTTGCTTGTTCAACCTGGCTTTTTCTATCTGCTTAAAGAAAGTACAAAAAACGTGCCACTTTCGAGGGTACGCACGTATCTCACTGCAAAAAGAAGAGTTATGATATTTCCTTTGAATTCTGTTCCGTCTAAAACTGCCAAAACGACACCTTTTTGGTACGCATACGGCAAACAATGGCTTTAGGCCGAACCTGTTTCTCGGAGGTTAACTGTTTAGAAACGCAAGAAAGCGTTTATGATTTTGATGGGCGTCATGCAGCAGCATATACAGACAAGGAACGAGGACCAAGGTAACGAATGTGGCAAACACGATGCCGTACCCCAGCGACAGGGCCATCGGAATCATAAAGCGTGCCTGACGCGAGGTTTCAAAGATCATCGGCGACAGCCCGCCGAAGGTGGTCAGCGTGGTCAGCATCACCGGTCGAAAACGGCGAACGCCGGCGCAATGGATCGCCTCAAAGGCCGACAGCCCCTCTTCTCTGCGGACTCGGTTGGCATAGTCAATCAGAATCAGTGAATCATTGACGACCACCCCCGACAGGGCCACAATGCCCATCATACTCATCACACTGAGCGAATAGCCCATCAGCATATGCCCGAGGGTCGCTCCGACGAAACCGAAGGGAATTGCCACCATCACAATCAACGGCTGGATGTAGCTGCGAAACGGTACGGCCAGCATGGCATAAATCACACCCAGCGCAACCAAAAAACCTGCAATCAGGCTTTGCATACTGTCCCGCATATCCGCCTGACGACCTTCCCAACTGAACCCCAGCCCCGGGAAATCGGCGGCCAGTTGGGGTAAAATTTCTTTTTGCACCGTGGCGATCACCTGACTGCTTTGCTCAATGGGTTCGACGTTGGCCGTCACCATAATGGTGCGGCGTCCTTCGCGACGGGTAATGCTGGTGTACGATCGTCCGCGTTCGACCTGGACGACCTCAAAGAGCGGCACATCAACGCCGGCGGGGGTACGAATCACAAGCTGCTCCAGATCAAATTCGCTGATCCGCCGTTCCTTGGGGAACTTGACGCGGACGCGAATTTCGCTGCGTCCGCGCTGCTGTCGCAGGGCCTCAGCGCCGAAAAACGCATTACGGACCTGGCGTGCCACTTCCTGTGCGGTCAGGCCGAGGCTTTGTCCTTCCGGCTTGATGGTAAAATTCAACTGCTGTTTGCCGGGGGTGTA
>DSDR01000147.1 GCA_011048645.1 Phycisphaerales bacterium | reverse complement strand
TAGTATCCTCAATGCCTTTAGTGTTTCAGTAGTCCTGTCAGCATCGCCGTCTCATCCCGGCTGACCGCGCCGCCCATAATCTCGGCGACGGTTCCGCCGAACAGTTTTCCCATCAGCCCAGTATTCATCTGCGTCAGATAGACTTTGCCGTTATCATCTTCCCATACACTGAACGTACACGGCATCATAACGGATATATCACGGTCGGTAGTTAAAATGCGCTGCGCGTAATCGGGATGGCATAACTTGATCAGAGTCACACGACGCTCAAAATCCACACCCTGCTTTTTGAGCGATTCGTACAGCGGAATAATACCGGAAATGACCCAACCGGCCTTCTCAATCCGCGTTTTAAGCGCATCGACGGCTTGATCATACGCCAGATTGGATTCGTGCGTTTTGAGCATCATACTCGGCATCGCAAATACAATGGTCATTCCCGTCGCCAATACCCCTATTAGAGCACCAGCCAGCAGTAAATACAAGGGTTTGCATTTCATTTCTTGAATCCTTTTCTAAAAGGTGTTATCCATCCGGTCGTTACCGGCTTGATCACAATGGTCATACACACAGTGCAGCAAATGAATCACATTTCGATTCAGAATACGGTAGTAAACCTTTGTTCCCTCACGACGACAGTCCAGAATCCCTTTGTCTTTCATCAGCCCCAGATGCTGACTAATAGCCGACTGGGGATGCCCTGTTTTGGCAACAATCTCGCCCACGCAGCATTCGCCGTATTCCAGCGCCTCAACAATCTGCAGGCGAACAGGGTGAGCCACCGCTTTGAGAACGTCCGCAACATGTTGTGCTATAAGCAGTTCCATTCATAGAACCCCTTTACATTAAAATATTCATATATACAGATACTTAGATCATAGTAATATTCAAAAACACACAAGAAAGTTCTCTGAAATTTAAAAAATTTTGAAATTTGGTAACGTTTGGCCGTCTAAAGTGTTTATATAACATACAATGGCTCTTTTCATAGCCATCGGAGAGGGTAAAATGAGGACCGTGTCCAAAAACCGACCACAAAGGCAGATACAAGATTTTTTATATCGAAAGGTCACGCGTGAAGAAACTGATTATTGGTATGATCGTTTTTATTGTCGTTGTTTCCGGCCTGTTTGCATACAAAAAACATCGTGAACTCAAAGCCATCCAAAATACCGGCCCGGTTGTGCGTCTGGAAACGGTTCAGCGCGGCCAGTTTGTCGAGATCGTCAGTGCACCGGGTCAGATCGAACCCAAAACCGAGGTGGAAATCAGCGCCAAGATAGCGGGGCGGATTTTGGAACTGCCCTGTCCGGAAGGCGCACACGTAACCAAAGGCGATCCGACTGCCGTTCCGCCGAAACCGCCGTCGGTGCTGGTGCAACTGGATGCGGCGGATATGGAAAGTCAACTGCGCAGCGCCGAGGCGACGCGCGACGCCCAAAAGGCTCAGATTGAGGTTGAAAAGGCCCGCATCGCCGCCCAAAAAGCCTCGCTGGAAGGCCTGGCCGCGACGGTCAACCGCGCTCGGCTGGAGTATGAACGCCAAAAAAGCCTGCGCCAAAGCCGCGACATCAGCCAGGCGGCCTTTGAACAGACCGAATTTGCGTATCAGGAACTCAAGGCCCAGTACGAATCGGCAGGGCACAACATTACCGCGGCCGAACTGAATCTGATCGTGATGGAGCATAATCTTCAGGCCGGCCAGGCCCGCGTCGATCAGGCGCGCGAGACGCTCAGCTATACCACCATCACCTCACCCATCGACGGCGTGGTGACCCAGCTTAACGCCGAGGTCGGCGAGGTCGTGATGACCGGCACGATGAACAACCCCGGCACGGTCATTATGAAAGTGGCCGATTTGGGCGTGATGATGCTGGTGGCCGAGGTGGACGAGGCCAACGTCGGGCTGCTGCGGATCGGCCAGCCGGCCAAAGTCCGCGTCCAGGCGTTTTGGGACGAAGCGTTCGACGGAACGGTCGAATCCATTGCTCTGACGCATCGGTTTTCCTCGTCGGGTGTGAAATACTATCGCACGCGGATTCTGCTCAGCGGTGATGTACAAAAGCTCTATACCGGCCTGACCGGCACGGTGGAGATTGAAACACGGCGCCATACCGATGTGCTGAAGGTTCCCAGCCAGGCCGTGCTCGGATACGAGGTGGACACCCTGCCGGCCGCGATTCGCGACGATAATCCGCTGGTGGACGGACGCAAAACCGAAACCCCGGTGGTCTTTCGCTTCATCGACAACAAGGCGGTCGTCACGCCGGTGGACATCGGCCCCAGCGATCTGACCCACACGCTCATTCGCGACGGTCTGAACGAAGACGACCGCATCATCATCGGGCCGTACAATGTGCTGGAAACATTGCGACACGATGCACCCGTCCGCGAAGAAGGCGACAACGCCGCCGTTGCCGCCGAGACTGAGACCGTCGGCAACCCGCGTCCGCCACGAGGTCAGCGATGAGTGATGTCAAACCGTTGATTGAGATTCGTCAACTGGAGCGGACGTATGCCATTGGCGCTGAGAAGGTGCGGGCGCTGCGCGGCGTGGACTTGACGGTGCACTCCAACGAATACGTCGCGGTGATGGGCCACAGCGGATCGGGCAAGAGCACGCTGATGAACGTGCTGGGCTGTCTGGATCGCGCCGACAGGGGGACGTACTATCTCAACGGCATCAACACCACCCGAATGAGCGAAGGACAGCTCGCGCATATCCGCAATCGTCAGATCGGATTTGTGTTTCAATCGTTTGAGCTGATGGGACGGCTCAGCGCCCTGAAAAACGTCGAATTGCCGCTGATTTATTCGAATATCCCGTTCTGGAAGCGGCGGCGAATGGCCAAAGACGCTCTTGTGCGGGTCGGGCTGGGCGGGCGGATCGGCCACAAGCCCAACCAGCTCAGCGGCGGCGAAAAACAGCGCGTCGCCGTGGCGCGCGCCCTGGTCAATCAGCCCAGCCTGCTGCTGGCCGACGAACCGACCGGCAATCTGGACACCACAACCAGCGATGGGATTATGCAGCTTTTTGAGCAGCTTTATGAAGAAGGCCAAACCATCATTATGGTCACACACGAGGCCGACATTGCCGCCCGCGCCCGACGGGTCGTGCGGATGCGAGACGGACAAATCGTCAGCGACGAAGGGCCGACCCGGCAAACACCCCAACAGACCGAAGGAGTCGGACGATGAAACACCTTGTGCTCTTTCCGCTGTATCTGCTGCGGCTGGCGGTGCAAAGCGCCTTGTTGGCGCTGGGACAAATCTGGGTCAACAAGACCCGCAGCATCCTGACGACACTGGGCATCATCATCGGCGTTGCCTCGGT
>DSDR01000373.1 GCA_011048645.1 Phycisphaerales bacterium | reverse complement strand
GCGATCAGGTTGGTGCTGAGCTGAACGCGAATCTGCTCCTGCTGGCTGACGGGAAAGGCGTCAATAATACGGTTGACCGTGCCCTGACAGCCGGTGGTGTGCAGGGTTCCAAACACCAAGTGTCCGGTTTCGGCGGCGCTGATGGCCGCTTCCATGGTTTCAAGATCGCGCAGTTCGCCGACCAAAATCACGTCGGGGTCCTGCCGCAAGGCACGCCGCAGAGCCTCGGCAAATGTCGGCACATCCAAGCCGACCTCGCGCTGGACGATCACTGATTTTTTGTGCTGGTGATAGTATTCAATCGGCTCTTCAACCGTGATAATATGACGGTCGAGCGTTTCGTTGATGTAGTTTATCATCGATGCGAGGGTTGTTGTCTTACCGGAACCGGTCGGCCCTGTGACCAAAAACAAGCCGCGAGGCCGACGGCACAGCGAGGCGCAAATCTTCGGCAGCCCGATCTGCTCAAAACTCAGCAGTTCCGACGGAATCAGACGCAGTACCATCGAAATATGACCCTTTTGGCGAAACACAGAGGTACGAAACCGCCCCGCGTCGCCAAACGCAAAACCATAGTCGGTTCCGCCGACTTCCTGAAGTTCCTGCTGGTTACGCTCGGGGGTGATACTTTTCATCAAGGCCACCGTATCGTCCGGCTCCAGTACCTTGGTGTCCAGCGAACGCAGCCGTCCTGAAATACGCAGCACGGGCGGACGCCCCACGACGATGTGCAGGTCGGACCCGCCCATTTTAATACAGGCTTCCAATAAACGATCAATATGAAGTGTTGCCATACCTGAACCCTATCACTTATTATGCCATACTCTTATTTTCTCGAACGTCCAGGCGTTCGATGTGTCCTGCATTTTTCTTTGAAATCGGCGCGACACCGCTTCTTTACACATCCATCACCAGCCCTTCGGCCTGGGTGACATGGGAGACTTCCTGCGGCGTCGTTACGCCGCGGAAGACCTTGATTCGTCCGTCCTGCAGCAGCGTCTTCATTCCGGAGGCGATGGCCGCTTTTCGCAACTCGCCGGAAGGCGCACGGGCAAACGCCAACTCGCGAAGCTGATTATTCATTTCGAGCATCTCAAAAATCGCGATTCGCCCCTTGTAACCGGTCCCCTGGCAGCGGCTGCAACCGGCTCCCTTATAAATCGGGTTCTTGCGCAGTTCGTCCGGTGTGATATTCAGCAGACGCAGAAAATGCGGATCGGGCGATTGGTCGATGGTTTTGCAGTTTTCGCAGATTACACGCACAAGCCGCTGGGCCATGATGGCCTGAATCGAGCTGGCGACGAGAAACGGCTTGACGCCCATATCAATCAAACGGGTAATCGCGCTTGGCGCATCGTTAGTATGCAGGGTGCTAAAGACCAAATGCCCTGTCAAGGCCGCCTGAATGGCAATATCGGCGACGACGCCGTCTCGAATTTCACCGATAAGAATGATGTTCGGCGCCTGACGCAGCATCGACCGCAGAATCGCTTCAAAGCTCAAGCCGATCTCTGTACGCACCTGGCACTGGTTGATGCCGGCAATGTTATATTCGACCGGATCTTCGGCCGTGATAATCTTTTTATCCGGACGGTTTAATTCCTGTAAGGCTGAATAGAGCGTGGTGGTCTTACCCGAACCGGTCGGCCCGGTCACCAGGAAGATGCCGTTGGGACGTTTGATAATTTTTGTAAACCGCTGGTAGTCCTCCGACTCAAAACCAATTGCCTGAATACCAATATTAACCGAATCCGGCCGCAAGATACGCAACACCGTGCTTTCGCCGTGATAACCGGGCAGACAGGATACACGAAAGTCAATATCCTGATTGTCGATGGTGCGTTTGATACGTCCGTCCTGCGGCAAGCGGCGCTCGCCGATGTCCATCCCCGACAGGATTTTGATACGCGCCAGGATCGGGGCCTGCATATTTTTGGGGATATTGTCGCGTTCGATGCACACTCCGTCGATACGATATCGCACCCGTACCCTGTCGGCCATCGGTTCGATGTGAATATCGCTGGCCCGCATTCGCACGGCCTCGTCGATAATCAGGTTCACGAGGCGAATAATTGGACCTTCTTCGTCGTCTTCTGTGGCCTGGGCGCGTCGGACTTCGGCCTCAATCGTGTGCCCTGCTGCGGCCAGTTCCGCCGCCGTGGCATCAATACTGCTGCGAACGGCATCCATTCGACCGTTGATAAACGTGTCGATTTTAGTGGGGCTTGCAAGACAACATCGCAGCTCAGTATTCAGGCGAAACCGGAGCAAATCCAATAAATCCAAATCCATCGGATCTTTGATCGCGATTTTCAGCTCGCCATTATCCTGCCCCAGAGGGACGACGCGATGTTTTTTGATGAGGTCTTCAGGGATGAGCTTTGAGGCATTGGCAGGGATTTCGACTTCGTCGAGATTGACATATTCGAGGTTGAACTGCTTGGCAAGGGCTTCGGTGATCTGATCCTCGGTGGCCAGTCCCATTTCGAGCAAGGTCTCCCCCAGCCGTTTGTTGGTTGTTTTGGACTTTTTAAGAGCGCGAATCAGGTTATTTTTATCCACAAACCCCTTGCGGTACAGGATTTCGCCCAAATGTCGTTGTTTTTTCTGCATCAAACCCTATTTGGCCAAAAAAATAAAATATGAGTTCATTCCAAGTATTTTATTATACCACGTTCGGTAACCTTCGTCAAATAGTCAATTCAAGCCGCAACAGATTTAGCGCGGTTTGCGCCGTCCGCAGCCGTACCGCGGCCCGACCGGCATTGGTAAAATGACAGCGGTGAACATGACAAATTCCATTATTCATTATACTTATATAGACAAGGCCGACGGGTTTTTGTTCCGTCCCCCCGCCGGGACCAGCGATGCCGGTTATCCCGATGGCACAATCGGCGCGGGCCTTTCGGATCGCCCCTTCGGCCATGGCCTGCGCCGCCGGTTCGCTGACCGCCCCAAATTCCTCAAGCAATGCCGATGATACCCCCAATTGTTCCATTTTGGCCTGGTTACTATAGGTAATCCATCCGTAATTGAAGTATTCGCTCGAGCCGGACACATCGGTCAGAAGTTTGGCGACCAGTCCACCGGTACAGGATTCCGCTACCGTTACGGTCTTGTTTTTGGTTTTCAAAAGTCGCCCGACAACCTCTTGAAGTGTATCTTCTCCGGTTCCAAAGACCAGATTGCCCAACATTTTTTCCAGTTCGAGTCGCTCGGTTTCAAGCCGTTGTTCGGCCTCTTGCGGCGTGTGGGCCTTGGCAATCACCTGAAGCGTTATAATCCCTTCGCTGACGGTGCAGTTGACCAGCGGATTGCGGCCTCGCCGCATTCGGT
>DSDR01000323.1 GCA_011048645.1 Phycisphaerales bacterium | reverse complement strand
TTGAGACCAAACCCTTTTCTATCGGCGTGCGGATCGAGCACCCGCAATCACTGATTGATAAGTCTCAATACGGTCGTTTTGCCGGACATCCGCGATTGGGAGCGGCCGACTATAAACTGGTTCATCACGCGGCGACGGGACGGTCGGCCTATACGTTTTGTATGTGTCCCGGCGGACAGGTGATTGCCGCATCCAGCGAGCCGGGCGGCGTCGCGACCAACGGGATGAGCCGCTATGCGCGGAATGAACCCAACGCCAACAGTGCGCTGCTGGCCGGCGTCAGCCCGGACGATTTCGGAGCAGATGGACCGCTGGCGGGAATTGCCTTTCAGCGGCACTGGGAGCGCAAGGCCTTTGCCCTCGGCGGCGGTGATTACACTGCCCCGGCGCAGCGGGTGGAGGATTTTCTGACCGGCAAAGCCTCGACGGGACTGGGCGATATTGTCCCGACTTATAGACCAGGCGTCAGGCCGACCGATTTGGCCGAATGTATTCCGGATTTTGTGGTACAGACGCTGCGCGAGGCGATTGCGGCAATGGATCGAAAACTGCGAGGCTTTGCGCTGCCTGATGCGGTGATGACGGCGATTGAATCGCGCAGTTCATGTCCGCTGCGAATTGTGCGCGATGAACGCTTTCAAAGCGTCTCGATTCGGGGATTGTATCCGGCCGGCGAGGGCGCCGGTTACGCGGGAGGGATTATCTCGGCCGCGGTGGACGGCATCAAAGTCGCCGAGGCGATCTGTGAACTTTGAACCCGGCCGGGACGGCCGTGCCACCGAATGCATCAATGCGGATGGATACCGACTTGGCCCAGCAGACGCTCGACGCGTTCCATCGGCAGACCCATCACATTGGTCAGGGAACCGTCGATGCGCTGAACAAATGCGTCGCCGCTTTCCTGAATGCCATAGGCGCCGGCCTTGCCCTGCCAGTTGCCCGAAGCGATGTGCCCGGTGATCTGCTGTTCGGTCAGTGGGTGCGGATAAACAGTTGTTACATCGACCTCGACGATCTTGATGGCTTTATCGATGCACACCAGCGCTACGCCGGTGATGACCTTATGCGGCCGACTGAACAGCAAACGGACGATTTGCTCGGCGTGGGCGGCGTCGCCGGGCTTGCCGATGATATGGCCGTCGGCGTCAACCACGGTATCGGCGCCCAACACAATCCGCTCCGGAAATTGCCGGGCAATACATTCGGCTTTAATCAGCGCAAGCTGTGTACTGAGCTGCTGCGAGTCGGTCGCATTCTGTTCGAACGCGGTCTCATCGACGTCGGATGGCGCCGTCTCAAACCGATAGCCCGCCTGCTGAAGCAACCGCCGCCGCCGCGGCGAAGCGGAAGCAAGAATAAATTGTGTTTGATTCTGCAAATCCATTGGCTGGGATTGTAACCGGCCAAAACAAAAATGAAAAGGCAAAACCCACAATGCCCCGGATACCCTCAAACACCAAGAGTCAGCCTGATCAATGGCTGTTGACTGTTATATTGTTGAGGTTGTTTTTGTGTTTTCGATATATCCCGAAGCCCAGAACGCCCAGCAACGCCACCGCAGAAACAGTCGTCAGCCCCTGCGGCAGCATGGTATGGTGAGCGTGTATATCGGGGTCAAAACCGCCGACAAAAATGAACTGGTCAATGATGACGCCTGAGGCCAGTGCGCAGACGACCACACTGACCAGATAGGCAATGGCCGAGCGTTTGCCGAGTGTGCCCCACAGCGTCGCCAGGGCCGCGGCGTTGGTAGCCGGACCGGTCATCAAGAACACCATGGCTGCACCGGGACTGAGACCTTTGGCCATCAAGGCAACCGCAACGGGGACCGAGGCCGTGGCGCAAACATAGACCGGAATGCCGGTCGCCAGCATCACCAGCATCGCAATCAGTCCCCCGCCGCCGGCCAGATAGGAGGCAAAAAAGTCATCCGGCACAGCCGCCGAAATAAGGGCGGCAATAGCCAGCCCGATGAGCATTGATCGCCCGATGTCGGCCGGCAGCGTGACAAAACCATGCCGCATCGCCCGTACAAACCAGTTGGCTTTGGGTTTTTCCGTTGAACAGCAGTCGTCGTTGCAGACGTTTGTTTTTTTCGACGAAGTGTTGTTTTTTTCCACCAGCTCCACCAAGCTGCCGCCCAACAAACCGGTTGCCAGCGCCGCTAAAGGACGAAAAATCGCCAGCGTCGGCCCCATCAAACTGTACGTCACCAAAATGCTATCGACGCCGGTTTGCGGCGTGGACAGCAGGAAAGAGGCTGTCGCTCCTTTGCCGGCGCCGTGTTTGTGCAGCGACATCGAGACGGGTATCACGCCGCATGAACAAAGCGGAAGCGGAATGCCGAACAGCGAGGCCTTGAGAATCGACCAAAATCCGCGATTGCCCAAGTGTCGCTCGACCGCCGCCGGCGAAATCCAGACGCTCAGCAGCCCGGCCACCAAAAACCCCAAGAGCAGATAGGGAGACATTTCGGACAAGGTCTGCCAAAAATCAACAATTAAGTCAACAAGAAACGTCATCCTTAAATCCTATTATTTCTATTTTTTTACAATACTATATCGCCTTGTTATACGACCAACTGGCTTTGGGGTTCGCATGAGAAATGCGGATAAACAAAGGCAAGGGCAAAGGAGGCGGACGACAATCTGTCCGAGATTACAGAGAGAACGGGTGCGTTACCAAAATCAACTTCTGGCCCTGTTCTATCTGAAATGCGATAATCGCTGTCGCCCCGCTGCTGTCGCGCGACGTCAATTCGACGGTGCAGTCGGTCGGATGGGCTGCGACATCGCCTATCGGCAGAGCCATCGACTCGCCCGGCTCCAGATTCAGGACGGTTTGGCGATTGGCTGCAAGCCACGCTTCGGCGCTGAGCCGGAGATTCTTGTATTCCGTTTGCTGCTCGACGGCGCGAAGCGAGCGGGATAGTTGTGCCGTATGCGACGTGGTCAACAGCATCGCAAAACCGAACAGCGGAATCAAGGCCACTGCAAGAATCAGCACAAACCCTCGATGGCGTCGATTGGTTCGCATTAGTCGTACTCCAAAATACGGCGACTGTGATTATTGGCCAGATTGACCACAAATACATACGATCCGCGAAATGCCGGCAGATCCCCGCGGCGCCGGTGTTGCTGAAAGGTCGTGATTGCCAGTATCTGCGACTGATCGGGCAATGTCATCAGCCGCCAGTCAAACCGCACCTGCGGCATATCCCACTGCTGAACATTGTCGCCCCTGCTGCAAACCGCCCGACCGGCGGAAAATTGATAGCATACCGTGCCGTCCGGACCGGTCAGATACAGCAGATCTCCGCCCAGCCGCTCATCGGCGGGC
>DSDR01000355.1 GCA_011048645.1 Phycisphaerales bacterium | reverse complement strand
GGTTATCCCTACCCATTCAAAGGGATTAACGCCGTTGTGCGGCGCGGGATCGGCGGCGCCGGCTGTCAATCCGGCGGTCGCTTGAAAATTCGGCGTTACATTGTTCCACCCCGGTACATTCGACGGAACAGCGCCGACCGTGAATGCGATCCCCGGATTGGAATAATCAAATCCGACGATGGATGCCAGCGGGCCGGCGGGACCATTATCAAAATAGATTTGGGTAATCGTTGATGCAGCAGGACCGCTGTTGCGAAAGATAAAGCGGACTTGTCCCGCACCGGCGTCGTCCACTTCGACAGACAATTGGGCCTGTCCGGTCTGCGTGTTGACCGCAGAGTTATGGGTGATTCCCGTAAACGAAAACACCGGCCCGGCCCACACACCGGCGCTGCATACCGCCGCCAGCAGTATGGTTCCTATAACATATTGTCGAAAGTTGTCTTTCATGGTTTTCTCCCTTTTCAAAAAAGCATTGTCGCTCTGGTTTATCGAAGATCGTAGAACCGGATACGTCATAAACTGAAAAGGGTTTCCGAAAATGTTCGCAGCGATACCGTTGATTTTCTAAAAAGATTCAGCCAATCGAACAGAATCGAAAACGGGTTTAGCCGCAAAACCCCGAAGTTTTGCCGGTGATTTTGGGGTTTGACGGCGTCAAACCTTTACGACTTGCCGGCCGTAGGCGTTATTTAGTCCCTTAAACGGAATGGATGGTCCGTGGGGCGGGATGGAAACAAATTTTCTCGCTTTTTGGCTTCAATCCGGTATAAACACGCATTGATACAGCCTTGACGGGCCGGGGGCTATGGCTGAAAAAATAATCTTATAATTTATAGGGTGTCAGTGATGCATCTGGTCAACACATTGGTACCGGTATTTCTTTTAATCGGTCTGGGATTTGTCCTTCGAAAAAGCAATTTCCTGACCGGCGATCTGGTCGGCGGGATTAACAAGCTGGTCTATTGGGTGGGCCTGCCGGCGCTGTTGTTCATTGAGGTGGCCACCGCCGCATACGATTTGGGACGGGCTGCGACCCCGTTTTTCGCGATGTTTATTGCCATCTCGGTGTGCATCGTCGTGGCGTATTGGGCCGCCGCCGCACTGAAACTATCCGGCCCAAGTGTCGGCGCTTTCGTCCAGGGCACGTTTCACGGCAACACCGTCTATGTCGGGCTGCCCGTTTTGGCCTACAGTGTGGCTGATTTGCCCGGCGTGGATGCGCCGCAGACCACTCAGCTTGCCGTGCTTGTATTGGCGATGATTATGCCGTTTTATCTGGTCGCTTCGGTGATTGTTCTGCTGTTGGGTCGCCACAGGCTCGACAGATCCGCGCCTCGCAGGATTGCACGTCGGCTCATCACCAATCCATTTATTCTCGCCTGCGTCGCCGGTTTGTGCTGGGGTGTTTCAGGTCTTCATATGCCGTGGGCGATCCAGCGTGCGTTTGACGCTACGGCCCAAATGGCTTTGCCCCTGGCCCTGATCGCCACCGGTGCGATGATTACCGGCAGAAAAAGCGGCGTTATTTCACCGGCAGCCCTCTGGTCCACCGCCATAAAAATCGGGGTCGGTCCATTGGCCGGCTACCTGGCGGGAAAAGCCATGGGGCTGGATACCGGTCAGATGCATGTGGTCTTGATATTGCTGGCCGTGCCAACGGCGGTGTCCTCATTGGTGCTGGCCGATCAGCTTGACAGTGATTCCGGCCTGGCCGCCGATATCATCGTGATCAGCTCAGTCCTGTCAATCGGTTCCCTGGCCGCGGTACTGGCAATTGCTTGACTGCTGCCAAACGGCTTATTCCGGTTGCCCCGATGTTCAGGCCTCTGATGTTCCGGCGGTGATTTCGCGGCTCAGTGTCTCCAGCAGATCGGCTTCAGCGACAGCGGCGATCCGTTTTCCGCGGCGATAGAGAAAGCCTTTGCCTTTGGCCGCACAAACCGCAACGTCGGCGTCCGCCGCTTCGCCCGGACCGTTGACGATACAGCCCATCACCGCGACGCGCACGGGCGTATCAAGTGTTCTCAGCAGTTTGCGCACCTTTCGTGCCAGTCCGGCCACGTCCACTTCGCAGCGCCCGCAGGTCGGACAGACCACCAACTCCGGACCGCGTTTTGGGGCCAGTCCCAGCGACGCCAAAATCTCAAATCCGAGCCGGGCTTCCTGCACCGGATCGCCGGCGATGCTGACGCGAATCGTATCGCCGATGCCCTCGGCCAGCAGCGTTCCGATGGCTACCGCCGACGGCGTCCGTGCGTCCTCGGCCAGTCCCGCGTGGGTCAGTCCGATATGAATGGGATAGTCAAACGATTGGGCAATGGCGCGATTGACGTCAATGGTTCGCATCGTATCGGCGCTTTTGGCGCTGAGAACGATTTGGTCAAACCCCGCCTTCTCAAAAAACCGCACATACGTTTTCATTTCGCTTACCATCAGGCTGACGCGCTGATCCTGCCGCACATCCGTGTGTTTCAGATCGCGGATGCTGGCCTCATTGACCCCGATCCGTATCGCTGCGCCGTGTCGTTTGGCACAGTCAATGATGCGTCGAATATCATGGGGATCTTTGATATTGCCGGGATTTAGCCGAATCTTGGCTGCTCCGACTTCCAGCGCCTCGATGGCACGCTGCGGGGAAAAATGAATATCCGCCACAAGCGGAACAGGCGATTTTTCGACAATTTTCGCAAATGCCTGGGTATCGGCTCGTGTCGGCACGGCGACCCGAACCAAAGCGCAGCCGGCCGTCGCCAGGCGCTTAATCTGCCGCACACAGGCCGCCACGTCTGTCGTCAGCACCTTGGTCATCGACTGTACCGCCACTGGGTGGCCGCTGCCTGCCCGCACCGTACCGATACGTACCGTTTTTGTCTGTCGTCGTTCGATCATATGATCTGAATTATAACCCCAACGTTCCGCCTTTTCAAGAAAGGGATTAATCTGCACAACAGCCGAGCCGCGTAAGCGGCCGGATAGCGACACGTACAATAGCCGAGCCGCGCAAGCGGCCGGATAGCGATACCCACGACATTACGTCTTATCGGGCGGCTTGCGCCGTCGCGCGCTGTTGTCGTCGGATCATATACCAACAGCCGAGCCGCGCAAGCGGCCGGATGACGATACCCCCACGGCGTTACGCTTTATCTTATGCCTTGCGATGGCGACAGCGGTACACTACAATGGGGCAAATTGGCGATACAGAAATGGGATTTTGAGATGGTTCGGGCAATCTTGTGGTTGTTGATCGCGGCAATGCTGGCCTGGCTTGTTTGGCAGCGGCTGCGGAAAGGGTCAGTGATGACGACGATCGGGTTCATAGGCGGCCTTGCGCTGGCGGTCTATCTGACATTGGCGATTTT
>DSDR01000186.1 GCA_011048645.1 Phycisphaerales bacterium | reverse complement strand
TCCCACTGCTGAACATTGTCGCCCCTGCTGCAAACCGCCCGACCGGCGGAAAATTGATAGCATACCGTGCCGTCCGGACCGGTCAGATACAGCAGATCTCCGCCCAGCCGCTCATCGGCGGGCTGTACATAGACCGCAGCGGCCTGCTCGGTATGCGTGCGAAGCTGTGAAAGCAGTGTCTCAACGCGATCCTGCTGTGAGAATACCAGCTGGCTGCGCAGGACTGAGCCAAAGAATATCCGCACCGGCTCGCCCGACAGCATCATCAGGACACTGAGCAGCGCGATGATCAGGATCATCTCATTGAGCAAAAAGGCATTAGGTCGTCGTGGTTTCATTGGGCTTCTCGTTCAATGATATACCGTTGTTTGGTAACGCAAATCTTTTTTTTGTTCACTCGACCTGCGACCGTAACCTGTGCTCGCTGAAGTTGTGCCGTCGAGCCGGTACCGGCGACGATCTCAATGGTGCAGTCAAAACTCGGCCAGAGGCGTTTGAATTCGGCCTCCGGCAGCGGCGCACCGGACTGCGTCAGGCAATCCAGTTGCGCTTCGGCTGCCGCCAGCGCCTGGCGTCTGGCCCAAAGCATTCGGTTGCCTTTACCGGCGGTGAGCGTAATTGTTGTCAGTGCCGCTGTCAGGGTAAAAATGACAAACAGAGCAACCACCATCTCCACCATCAACCAGCCGTGTTGTCGCTGTCTCGAATTCATTCTGTGTAATTTCTGTAACAGCCGTTTCCACATTTCACATGTCATATTTCACGTTCTCTACGGCATCGAATAGTCCATTGTGTACGTGATCATGCTGACGATTGCCGAAAACATTGCAAACATCACAAACCCTACGCCGCCGCCCATCGCGACCACTACCAGCGGCCATATCACCGAGTGGGCGATATTGAGCCGATAGTGGTAACGGTTGCGGCAGATTTCCTCAAGCATTTTGAGTAATTGAGGGGTATTGCCTTTGTTGACTTTTTCGTCCAGTGCCCAGGCCAGGGTACGGCCCAGGCCGCAGGCCGCGGCGCTGTCGGCAATGGGCCGGCCCGCTTCGATCTGTTCGAGCCAGCGGTGCAGCCTGATACGAAAACATTCATTAACATCCAGCCGGAGCGTTCGGCGTACAATCGCATCAAAGGAATAGCCGGCCTTCAACCCGGCCTGCACACTCTGAATCGTGCGTTGAAGCGAGTACAGCCGTTCAAAATAACTCACACCGGGAATATGCCACTTGACCCAGTCGCCCGCCCGACTCAGCAGCCGGGGACGTTCGGGACGACGCGGGCGATTATAAACATACAACCCAACCATCAGGATGATCAGCAGCCCAATCACAATCAGCAGCACAATGCCGGGGCGCATCAATGTTGTCGTCAAATTCAGCAGCAGTTGTGTGGAAGCGGGCAAGACGGCCTGACCGCCGGTTATATCCCTGATCACCTCAGCGAAGGTCGGGATGATAAACACACATAAACCCGACATGATCACAACTGCAACCAGGATGACAATCAGCGGATAGGCGGGGTGGATCGGCCTGATTTTCTCAAATCCGTTGACATGGGCGATGCAATCCTGCTCCAGCGCCGCCGCTGCGGCCGGAAGCTGGTTCATCGCCTCGCCGGCGGCAAGCGCAGCGATGATCTCGGCCGGACATCGTCGATAGGCTCGCTTGAGTGCGTCGCTGAGCGACTGTCCTTCGCACAGCCACTTCGCCGTTTGACGGTAAATCTTCGCCGCGGGGTCCTTGCCGTTTGCCGCCGCTGTTTCCAGCGCCATCGGCAGCGGCAGATTCTGACGCATGGCCGCTGAAATCACCGACAGCACATTCAGCGACAGGCTGTAGCGTCGCGTTTGTTTGTAACGAAACACAAAAATCAGCGATATAATGAACAAAATCACGCCGAAGAAATGAAACATCGCCGTCAGAGCGATCAGATAAAAACACCAGATAATGATCCGGAACAGAATCCCGCTGAGGACTTTATACCACGGCGTTTCTTCAATGAACGGCATCGGCTTGAAGTGAACCAGACTGACCGTGATGATAAACACAAGCGCACCCAGCGAGATCGGAAACGGTTCGGGTATATCGGGTACAAGCCCCAGGGCCAACGGCACACCAACGGATACCGGCAACAGCCCCACGAGCCAGCCGGGAAATTTCCAGACCAGTACAACATACACGCCCAATACAAGCAAAATGACAGGAAAGAATACCCACATCTTACATCAGCACCTGTATCATTGTCACTAACGGCAAAAACATCGAAAAGACGACACCCCCTACGACGCCGCCGATGATGATAATCATCCCCGGCATCAGCAGCGCCCGTGTACGGCCCTGCCGCGCAAGGGTCTGCTGGGTGTACATCTGTCCCAAATTGGTCAAACTGTCATACAGTTCATTCCGCTGGGCGGCAAGCTGCATCGCGTACAAATACAGACGCGGAATGAGCCGACAGCCCATGCCGCTTTCAAAAATGCCGGCCCCCTGTTCCAGTTGGTCGGCCAGCAAGGCGCAATCGCTTTTCATCAGTTCGCTGCGGCTGGACTGCCCGGCCAGACGCACCATCATCGGAAGGGTACACCCCGCGGCCGTCAGCACCGCCATCGCCTCGGCCAATCGCGCCAACAGACTGCTTTCATACACCCGTCCGATCAACGGTATTCGCAGAATGAAACTCTCGCGCCATCGTCGCCCCGCTGCTGAAGCCGACAGCGTGCGCCACAAAAATCACCGCCGCGGCAACGGCAATGCCTGCCGCCATCCAAAAATGCCACACGTACCGCGACAGGGAAAACAGCAGCCGAGTCGGATAAGGCAACCCAACCCAGCTCATATCATTTATCATTTCCGAAAAAGGCGGCACCAGCACCACCAGAAGAAACGTCAAGATCACTGCCATCAACATCAGCACGACGCCCGGGTAGCACATCGCCTCTGTAATGATCCGCCGCGTCTGAAGTTCCACTTCCAGATGACGATTCAGACAGGTCAGCATCTCACTGAGTCGGCCGGTTCGCAGACCTGCTTTTAGAATCTGGCTATACAGCGGCGGAAAGTGCGACTTGCGTTTTTCGACGGCCTCATCCAGCGATACACCGCGTTCAAGGTCGTCGGTGATCTCATTGATCAGCCGCGTCATTTTGCCTGAACCGGCATCAGCGGCCAATTCCCGCAATCCCCGCTCCAGCGGAATGCCGGCCTGGGTCAGTGAGGCAAGTTGCTGGTTAAACAACAAAAACTCGTTTCGTCCGACCGGCGTTTGCGGAGGTCTGTCTTTGACCTTTTCGATGGAGTTGACATGCAGACGCATTTCCGTAAGCATCTGCGCAGCCTGTTCAGGGCCGGACGCTTCCACCGTGCCGGTCATCAGCCGACC
>DSDR01000164.1 GCA_011048645.1 Phycisphaerales bacterium | reverse complement strand
TCACCACGCTGACGCCGGATAAACTGGCCGTATTGTTCACCGGCTGTGCGACACATTAACATTTGCAACAGCCGAGCCGCGCAAGTGAGCCGGATCATTTGCGACTTGGGAAACGCCTCATCTATCCACATCCCCATATCGGGCGGCTTGCGCCGCCGCGCTGTTGTACCGTGATGATGTTGCGGCATTATTTCGGTTTGAATCAAAGAAACTCAATCAAGCGGGACAACGCCATACGCCCCTGTTCATCCCGACCGGCCGGGCCGCCGGATTCAAGATAGGCGGTATGGAGCCGCGCAAGCGACTGATTGGCCTCCTCCATATCGAGCGTATTATCGGGACCAAACTCGATGGCGTCAGCCTCCGGAGCGGTAAAATTCTTTTGGCAGAAGATAACGCAATGTCTCGGTTCATCGCCCCGGTCGTCCAGATACACCAGCGGCAGGCCGTGGGTGCGGCAGATGATGGGACGAAACGAATAAATCTGACACAGATCGTCTTTCAAAAATCCGCACAAAGCGGCCTCATCAAATACCGGCCTGATCCCGGCTGCCCGGACATCTTCAACAATCGCAAAAAACTCCACCGGCCAGACCGTCAGATTCATACAGCAATCGGTACACTGTTGTCGGCAGCGGATATGTTGAGCGTGTATGGCATACAACGAATCAACCTGCCGATCCACATCGGCACGCAATTGACGGTATTTGCAAATGACTTCATCCATCCGTTAAATTTTCCCGTCTCGGATTTTCTGAGCAATCGCGCGAAGTTGCGGCAAGGCGTGGTCGAAAAAGAGCTTGTAGCCCTCGCAGAAATAGCTGGGGGCCTTGTGTGTATCGGTCAGCATCGCGCGGTCTTTGGGGCAGCCGCCGCGACAAACGTCCAGATAGCGGCAGACGAGACATTTGTTGGCGATGTCGGTTTTCTTTCGGGCAAAGGTACGCTTGACATCCGAGCCGGCCAACTGCTCCATCGGCGTGTCCATAAGGTTGCCCAGCCGTGTGCCATCGGTCACATAAAAGTCGCAGCAAAACGCATCGCCGTTGTGCTCGATCACGATATAATCATTACAGCGACGGGCAAAAGTGCACTCGGTATGCGGACCGCCCAATAAGAAACTCAGCAGACTGTCAAACAGACGGATGCTGCGTTTACGAACGCCCTCGGCCAGCCAGCGGTCAAAAATCCGGCACATAAACCGGCCGTACTGCTGCGGTGTAATACTGAACGGCGCCGCCCGGCTCGGATCGTCAGCGTCTTTTTCCACACACGGCACAAACTGAAGAAACCGTACATCTATGTTCTGAAAGAAGTCATACAGCACATCGGGCTGTTCAACGTTCACATTATTGAGCAGCACGAGGACATTAAATTCCGCTTTGTGTTTACGGCACTTCTCCAGCCCGGCCATCACGCGGTCAAAGGTGCCGTTGCCGGCGCGATCTTTGCGATACACATCGTGAAGCTCCTTAGGTCCATCGACGCTGATACCGGTCAGAAACTTGTACTCGGCCAAAAACGCGCACCATTGGTCATCCAGCAAAATTCCATTGGTTTGCAAGGCGTTGGTTACCGCCTGCCCGGATGAGCCGTACTGCTTTTGCAGGGCCACAAGCCGCTTGTAAAAATCCAGCCCCATCAGCGTCGGTTCGCCCCCCTGCCAGGCGAAGCTGTTCTGCTCAAACCCCAGCGACAGATAACTTTTGACCAGCCGCTCCTGGACGGCTTGGCTCATTCGATGAGCGCCGCGGCCGAACAGCTCCGATTTGCAGGTATAAAAACAGTAGTCACAAGCGATATTGCAATCCGGCCCGGCGGGCTTGATCAACAATGTAAACGGACGAGCCATCCGCACTCCCCTATCGCGCCGCCTTGGCGGTAAACGGGCTAAGCTCGCGCAACCGGTTGATGATCGGAACGATCCGCTCTATCACAAAGTCCACTTCCTCCTGCGTATTGTATCGACTCAGGCTAAAGCGAATCGAGCCGTGTGCGGCCGTAAACGGAACGCCCATTGCCCGCAGCACATGCGACGGCTCCAGCGAACCGGACGTACAGGCCGAACCGGAACTGGCGCAAACGCCGAATTTGTTGAGCATCATCAGAATCGATTCGCCTTCGATGTACTCAAAGCTGATATTCGTGGTATTCGGCAGGCGGTTGTCCACGTCGCCGTTGACAAAGCAATCCGAACAGGCGCTCAAAATGCCCTGCTCCAGGCGGTCGCGCAGCGCCTTGACGCGGGTGTTTTCCTCATCCATATAGCGCATCGCCAATTCGCACGCCTTGCCCATCGCGATAATGCCCGGCACATTCTCCGTTCCGCCGCGACGTCCGGACTCCTGATGGCCGCCGTGCATAAACGTCCCGATGCGCGTTCCCCGGCGGACATACAATACGCCGATGCCCTTGGGGGCGTGCAGCTTATGCCCCGACAGACTCAACAGATCGATGGGACTGTCTTTCAGGTTCAGCGGAATCTTGCCGACGGCCTGCACCGCATCGGTATGAAACACCACGCCGCGTGCTTTGACGATCTCGGCGATCCGTTCAATCGGGAATACCGTCCCGGTTTCGTTGTTAGCCCACATCACCGACGCCATCGCCGTATTGTCATCAATGCGAAAACCGATCTGATCGATATCCAGCCGCCCCTGTCGATCCACGCCGATCTCCGAGACGCTGTAGCCGTGCCGTTCCAGATCACGGCAGGTCGCCAGCACCGCCGGATGCTCCACCCGCGTGGTCACGATCTTGCGCTTCTCCGGAACCATCGTCAGCGTTCCCTTAATCGCCGTATTATCGCTTTCGGTGCCGCAACTGGTAAAGATAATCTCTTCGGGATGGCAGCCCAGCAGCGCCGCGACCTGCTCGCGCGCTCGTGCAATATCTCGCGCAACGTTACCGCCGAACGAATGCATACTGGAGGGGTTCCCGTAACGCTGCGACAAATACGGCAGCATCGCTTCGACCACCTCGTCGGCCACCCGCGTGGTGGCGTTGTTATCCATATAGATCACATTATTCATAAGGCTTCTCCCGGCCGTTGATTATCTCATCAGTCTTTTAATTCTTCCACCGTCAGCGACTCGCTGACATACTCCTTCAGGCGCGCCTCAACAACATCCCGCATAGTAAACTCCGCCATCTTGCACTGGGCGCACATCCCGCGAAACGCCACGATGACCTTGTCGCCTTCGACATCGATCAATTCGACATCGCCGCCGTCGGCCCGCAGCGCCGGACGAATCTGCTCGTTGATGGTCTGCTGAATCAACTGAATCTTCTGGATATTGGTCAGCCGCGCCGGCCGAGTCGGTTTGGCCGCCGCGGAAGCGGTCTGCTGCTGTCCGACGACCTCGTCAATCAATTCGGCAATGCGGCC
>DSDR01000264.1 GCA_011048645.1 Phycisphaerales bacterium | reverse complement strand
CGGCGTTATTCGCAGGCTTACTCGCTGACAAGGAAAGACCATGCCCAGACCTGCTGTACAACCTGATGACGGTATTCTTGTGGTTCAGAATCTGACCAAACGATTCGGCCGGGCGCTGGTGCTCGACGGCATTTCGATGGCCATCGAGGAGGGGAAAACCACCGCCGTCATCGGCCCCAGCGGCTGCGGCAAGACGGTCTTTATGAAACATCTGATCGTGCTCGAACGCCCGACCGAAGGGCAGGTTTTTTTCCGTGGACAGCGGATTGACCAACTGGACGAAAAAAAGCTGGCCGGTATTCGCACTCGTTTTGGATTTTGTTTTCAGATGAGCGCCTTGTTTGACAGTCTGACCGTCTATGAGAATATCGTGTTTCCTGTTCGCCAGCATGTCAAAGTGATCAATGAAAAAGCCCTTGACAAACTGGTCAAGCAGAAGCTGGCGATGGTCGGCATGGACGGTTACCAGCAACATTATCCGGCTGAGCTGTCCGGCGGACAGCGAAAGCGCGTCGCCTTGGCGCGGGCGATTGCCCTTAATCCCGAGGTCATCCTGTACGATGAGCCGACCACAGGTCTTGATCCTGTCACGTCGGATGTCATTAATGAATTGATCATTAAACTTCAAAGAGAACTGAAGATTACCAGTGTCGTGGTTACCCATGATATGAATAGCGCCTATAAAATCGCCGACCGCATTGTGATGCTGCACAAAGGAAAAATCATCGCCGACGGCGACGCCGAACACATCCGCAATCATCCCAACGACCTGGTCCAGCAGTTCATTCAGGGCAAAGTCGGTCAGGCCGAGCTGGCGGCCCTTCGACTGGGCGGCACCCGACTGGAAACCCAGTTCACGCCGGACGATTTCCGCTGATTGATTGATACCGTCCACCGTTTTTTGAACAATTCAAATGATGAGCCGCATTGTCAGCTTTTCGAGACATCGCGCAAGATGGGCCAGGCCGTGAGGAAACAATGCGTCAGCGTATGTCGATGCGATAGTCCTGTTCAAAGACCGTATCAAAATCAAAGACGCTGTCAAAATCGTCGATGGTGTCGGTTTCCTGCGAGGTCATCCATTCGTGCGCAATCATTAAATAAACAATCTCGCCGAAATCCCGCGTTTGACGCACGCCCCATTGGGTCAGCACCATATTGGCCAGACGCCCCCATCGCTGCATCGCCAGGTCCGCCAGTCCCCAGGCCAGTTCCTGACCGGAAATATGTCGGGGATGCTCGGCGTCTTCATTTTGCCGCAGCTTCTCAATCGTCGCAGCCAGCCCCTCATACACAAACTTCAGCGCCCGCGCATCGTATCGCCCGTCGGCTCGTGCAATCTCTTCAAGCGTCTCTTTCATCGCACTCATCCTGCACACTCTGACTTCAAAACGCCGATCAATGGACGCGCTGGCCGGGCTGGGCGCCTTTATCGGGCGAGATCAAAAAGACCTCGCTGCCCCCGGGACCGGCGGCACAGACCATACCCTCGGACAGACCGAACTTCATTTTTCGCGGCTTGAGATTGGCCACACACACCACCAGCCGACCGACAAGCTCTTCAGGCGTGTAGGCCTTTGCGATGCCCGCAAAAACATGCCGGCTCACGCCGCCCAGATCCAGCTCCAGGCTGAGCAGTTTGTCGGCTCCCTCCACCGACGAGGCCTTAGCGATCCTGGCGATGCGTAAATCCACCTTCATAAAATCCTCTATCGTACATTCCTCGGCCAGCGGTTCGTCGAGCGTTGGTGCGGGCGTCTCTGCGGTCGGCGGGGTTGAATTCTGTTTGCTGTCTTCAATCATGGCGTCCACCTTTTTCTTGTCAATGCGTTCAATCAAGCGTTCAAAGTCGTTAATCTGATGATCTTCAAGCGTCGTCTCGGCGTCCGCGAACGTCAGCGGCCCAACATTCAAAAACCGCTCTATTTTTTCGGCAAACGCCGGCAGCACCGGCTTGAGATAAATCGTCAGCAGCCGGGCGGCGTTCAGCACCGCCGTCAGCACCATTCTTGTTTTTTCCGGATCGGTTTTGATCAGCGCCCACGGCTGATTGTCTTCCACATATTTGTTGCATTGATCGGCCAGGGCGCAGATCCTTCGGATGACTGCGGCGTAATTCAGGGCTTCATAATTCTGTATAATCGTGTTTTTCGCTTGGCGCAGCGTTTCCAGCAGTTCCGCGGCCGCCGGATCCGGACGGCCGAGCCTGCCGCCGAGATGTTTGGTCAGCATCGGCCCCGAACGGCTGGCCAGATTGGCCAGTTTGCCCACCAGATCGGCGTTGACCCGGCTGACAAAATCATCGACGTTCAAATCAATGTCCCCCACGTCGCCGCTGAGCTTGGTGGCGTAATAATAACGCAGATACTGCGGATCCAAATGCTTCAGATACGTGCGCGCCATCACGAAGGTGCCTTTGCTCTTGCTCATCTTCTGCCCGTTGACGGTCAAAAATCCGTGAACAAACAGCTTGTCCGGACGGCGCATCTTCGCGGCCATCAGCAGGGCCGGCCAGAACAGCGCGTGAAAATACATTATATCCTTGCCGATAAAATGATAAATTTCATATTCGCCGCTGTTCCAGACGTGCTCAAAGTCCAGTCCGTTTCGGTTGCAGTAATTCCAGCACGAGGCCATATAGCCGATCGGCGCATCCAGCCAGACATAGAAATATTTGTCGTCCTCGCCGGGGATTTTGAAGCCGAAGTACGGCCCGTCGCGCGAAATATCCCAGTCCTTCAGACCCGCGGCAAACCATTCATCCAGCTTGTTCCGAACCGAGTCCTGGACATAACCGGCGGCGAACAACTCTCTTAGTGCGTCGGCGTAATCGCCCAGCTTGAAGAAATAGTGCGTGCTTTTCTTCAGCACCGGCCGCTGGCCGCTGACGGCGCTGACGGGGTTGATCAGTTCCGCGGCCTGATAATGCGCTCCGCACACATCGCACGAATCGCCGTACTGGTTCTCCGCTTTGCATCGCGGGCAGGTCCCTTTGATGTATCGGTCGGGCAGCCACATCTGCTCCTGTTCATCGTAGGCCTGCCGAACGGTTTTCTTGACGATGGAGCCGGCTTCCAGGGCGCCGGTATAGATGCGCTCGCTGAGCTGACGATTTTCTTCTGAGTGGGTCGTATAGTAGTTGTCAAATACGATCTCAAAATCACTGAAATCCTGCAAGTGTTCGCGATGAACCCGTGCGATCAATGCTTCCGGCGTCGTACCCTCGCTCTTGGCCCGAATCATGACCGGTGTGCCGTGCGTATCGTCGGCACAGAAATAATAACAGGTGTTTCCGCAGGCTTTTTGGAACCGTACCCAGATATCCGTTTGCAGGTATTCGACCAGATGGCCGATATGAATCGGGCCGTTGGCGTAGGGCAATGCGGAGGTTACAAGCAGTTT
>DSDR01000087.1 GCA_011048645.1 Phycisphaerales bacterium | reverse complement strand
ATTGGTGGCTGCGATTGCGATACCAAGCTACGATACGCCATATTACGGAACCAGTGGATTTGATGGAATGTCAGCGACGCACGAATGGACGCCTTATCGAGATTATCCTTTAACGTGGAAACAGGTCTTTTTGACGCCGTGGCTTGATCCTAATGAACGTGAAACGCTTACATTACACGGTTTTCCTAATCTCGGAATGAATGCCACTAAAGAATGGTACGGCGGCCCAATCATTTTAGAAGAAGAAGGGACTTACGGTGGAAGGACGTGTTATCCAGGAGATTTTGCAAATCGTATTTCTTACACCAGTTATGCTATGATGGGACGACCGCTTCAGATTGTAGCCAATGTAGTAAAAATAACGCAAGATGTTAATCTGCCTTACTTAGACTTAATGTTTGAGCGTGCTGCTGATGGTGTTCTTCAAGGTGCACAGCAGGATGAAGGTATGAAGTATCAATCCTATATTCTGACAATCAATGAGTATTTTTCTGAGGGCGGCACAAATTCTGTGGCCGCAAAACAGAAAGCGTATATGGGCAGCCTGGACAGCTCAAATGTTAACAGTATTTTCGGTCAAATGACTCGCAATGAGGTTTATCCCTTTATTTGGTATCGTCCCGATTGGCCGGATGCAAAACAGGGACAATCTCTTTTACAAAATTTGATTATTGAATACAATCCCAAACAAGGGGAAGTTACGCCGTACAATGGGCAATATCCTACTGGCAGTGAAGTGGTACTCTATGCCCAAGCTAAAGATGGCTATCGGTTTGCCGGATGGGAAGGAGATGTGACAGGTACTGAGCCATCGATTACCATTACAATGGATGAGGACAAAATAATCCAAGCTGTTTTTGAGCCGATTGAGTATGCACCTCCCGCACAAAAAATTGCCGACTGGGAACTGACTCAAGAGGCGATTAATGGTCAGATCAGTGATTTGTCGGCCAATACGCATACGGCGACGGCGGTGGGTAATGTGACCTTTGAGTCGGGGATGGGGGCGCGGTTTGACGGCAGCGATGGTTATTTAAGCGTTGCCGATGCCGATAGTCTGGATATGCAGGAGCCAACGACAATCTCGGTGTGGATTTGGCCGATGGGCGCCACGCCGTTTGCCAAGCTCGTGGTCAAGCCGTATGCGGCGTATGCGTCGCCCTGGGAGATGTACGCGATTGACCTGGGAAGCGGCGGGGATACGCCTCGGTTTATTGTCACCGATGGGATCGCCGGCGGCAATATCGCCGTCGCTGCCAACAGCGATGTGAAGCTGCAAACCGGGCAGTGGTACTATATCGTTGCCGTGTATGACGGCGAATCAATATTGCTGTATCTGGACGGCAGCCTGATCGCACAAGAGAGTGTGCCGTTTCAGATCGGGACCAACGATGAGCCGCTGTGTATCGGCGGGCGGATGGGCTTGAATACGTTTGACGGGTACATCTGCGATGTGAAGATTTATCAAGGGGCGTTTACGCCTGAGCAGGTATCCGGCGCCTTTTCTCGCGATCGAAACGGCGGGCTGGCCGGGCACTGGCTGTTTGAACGGCCTTATACGACCGAGGTTATGGACGCGGTCAGCGGGCAGAAGGCTGAATTGGTCGATCAGCCTGAATGGGGCGAAGGCTGGGCGGCGGAGTACTTCGTTCGACTGGACAGCGGACAGCAGGCCGTACAGATTCCTATGGACGGCAGCACTGCTGAGGCCGGGACGATTGGGCTGTGGGTGCAGCCGGAAAAGGTATCGGATACAGAAACGGCCTCTGCCTTGCAGCTTTTGTTCGGGCATGCCGTCAACAGCGACGATAATCGGATCACGCTTTATACCGTTGAAAGCACAGACGCCGAAGGCAACACGGTGCACAAACTGGCGCTGGGGCTGGGCGATAACGCCGCACTCAAAGACAATATTGCCCAGCTTACGCCGGGGCAACTCTATCACATTGCGTTGACGTGGGATAGGACAACGTATGCGGTGTTTGTTGACGGTGTGCGGCGGGATGCGGGAACTTTCAGCGGGCTGGCGGCACTGGAAGCGTTTGCCGACGTCGGCAACTTCGGCTCGGCAAGCGGTCGGGCATATGCGTCGGGCTTTCGCGGACTTGTCGATGAGGTACGTCTGTACCGGCGAGCGCTGGGGGCTGATGAGATTGAGCGGCTGTTTTTGACCCATACGGTCAACGAAAACCGATCGATTGAGTTTGTGGTGTCGGGGTATGATCAAGCGGGCAACCGGATATCCTATACGGCCGCTAAACTGCCCGACGGAGCGACGTTTGATGAGCTGACACAGACCTTCTCCTGGCGGCCTGATCTGTATAACACCGCGGGCAACTATGAGGTGGTATTCGCCGCTGCTGACCAGCCGGAGCAGACGGTGACAATCGCGGTGCGGGATGTGCCCTTGGCGGGGTGGTATTTTGCGTTTTTAGAACAGCGCGGACTGCATTGATTTTTTGGCGCAGGAGGGCTGGATTAAAACCACAGGCTTAGTTTTTAGTTTTGAGTTATCAGTTGTGAGGTTTACGGCATATAGTCCATTAATTCGTCGGCGGCCAGTGAACCGAAGAGCCGCACGGCCTGCTCGGTTGCAGCACTGATCTGGACCTGGGCGACGTAGGCCAGACGGCCTTCGATCTGTTTGGGGCGGCGCCAGCTCAGGCCGTCAAACATTGATTGGTCGGTGGTCAACTGGCCATTGACGATGTAGTAATTCAGGACATAAACTTCTTCATAGGCCAAGCCGGTTTTATAAAAACGGTGGATCAGACATTCGAGGTCGGTTCCGTTTTGCGTGCGGAAGGTCTCGTTCCGTGTTTCGCCGTGGATCCAGCCGCTGCCGACATAGCAGACTTTGGGGCGATGGCCGAGCATTCGGCGGGGTTCGGCAGTATAACCGACATAAAAGGACACTCCAAGACGTAAATCGCGATGGGCGTAAAAACGGCTGAGATAGTCGTCATTGCCGGCGACTTTAAGGACGGTTTCAGAGATGGGGACGTCCTGGCCCTGCCAATGGCCCAAGAGCATTGGGAAGTTTTCCAACGGAATCGACGGCATCAGCGGGGTTGAGGCGAGCCTGTCATACTTTTCGGCCAGACGGTGGTAATACGCCCCCGCCCCGGCAACGACGACCAGACCCAACAGACCCACCAGGATGGTACGGTGAAGATTCATTTTGAGCAGTATAACAGATTGAGACAAAAAAGGCAAGACAGATCCTCACATTCGTTCGGGACGACAATGTCCTCAGGTTCGTTCGGGAAGACGGTTCGCTCATCTGTTCGGGAAGACATGCCTATTGAAAAAGGCCGCGACGTACGAGACGCCGCGGCCTGTCAAATGCTTAACACTTAACTCCGGTCATTAACTCCACAACAACTACCCGCGTGTTACATACAT
>DSDR01000134.1 GCA_011048645.1 Phycisphaerales bacterium | reverse complement strand
GCTTTCACCGATTTCTCGTTGATTAGTTTACAATTACAATGTACAATGTACAATTTCAGCCGTTCAGTTTTACCACATAGATATTACTTAAAACGCCATGGCTGTCGACCTGACAGATACGCTCAAATCCGGTGTTTTGGTACAGTGCATTGGCCGGCTTATTGGATTCGGCAACCAACACCTTCACCTTGTCGATATGCCGTTTTCGACATTCTTCAAGACCGGCTTCGATGAGCTGTCGGGCAACCCCTCTACCGCGGCCTTGCGGCGCAACGACAATCGACAGCAGTTCGGCATCCGGCAGATCCATCTTCTTCATTTTGGACGGATAAAATATATTCTCCCACACTTTTTTAATTGCCTCCAACGAGAACATCTTTCGGGCAAGGATAAATCCAAACGTGATCCCCTTACGCCGCACCACCTGCTTATACAGCTTCGACAGGCTCGTGGAAAACGCCGCAAAGCCAACCACATCGTCGCCGTCAGTCGCGACAAACCCAAAACTGTCCATATCTTCTGCGATAGCCTCGTACAAAGCAGTCAAGAAAGGTAAACCCAGTGAACTGATAAACCCCGTCGAAATCCCTTCAATATGCAGTTGGGCAACGGTTTGGGCACAAGATCGATCTAACGGCTTTATCTTTTCAATTTTTTTTTCCACAATCATCTGAATAAAATCGATAGGGTGATCATTGGATTGTTCTCGGCCTGAATCGCCGCCGGATCGTAGATGAAGCAATCCGAACGCACCATCAAAGATCAAGCAAAGGAGCACGTTTGTCTGACTCTGTCAGTTCAAATCGAATCAGTAAAAAATCATTCGGCAGCGTCGAGACAACATGAAACGGCCTGACCGCCTCGTGTGATTTCAGCGACGCCAGATTGTTCTTGTTAATCGTTGAGCAGGGCTGAAACCCGAGCAGATACGCCTGCCAGTAGAGATACCGAGACAAGAACTTGCCCAGCCCTTTGCCCGCCATCTCCGGCGATACCAGCCGTCCCAAATACGCCTTGCGGGTCGGAAACAGTTTCAGCAGCGCATAAGCGCACAGCCGGTTATCCACGAACAATCCATACGTCATCACAGAACGCCGCCGTAAAATTCGTCTTAAGCTGTCTCGATCAAACCCATGCAGATGAAAATAGGTCAGATGTTCTTCAGGCTGCCGTTCAAGCATCTCCGTCAACGGCTCACTATCCGCAACGGTCAAACAGCGTATCACAGCCTGTTTGCCCCCGACCGTCCCCGTCAGCGTTCCGGCCTCCATCGCCCGCCGTATGCCGCCCCGATACAGAAACGACGTCAGGCCACTGGACGCCTTCTCCAGCAGCGTATAAACAAACGGAACCTTCTGTTTAATCACATAAACAACGCGATCCAAATAGTCCATCATAAACCTCTCATTCTGCCGCATCGGCAAATCAATCGATTGCACCCATCCCACTCCTGCTGTCCTTTCCTCACCCGTCAGCGTCCTTGCCGCTATCGCGAATCATCGCCCCGTACACACCCAGCAGCCAGTTCCAGATTTTTTCCCGGTCGAACTCCGCTTCCACCCACGCCCGGCCGTTTTTGCCCATCTCAAGCCGCATCGGCTTATCCGACGCCAGCGTCCGCATCGCCGACACCAGCGACGCACTGCTGCGCGGCTCGACCAGCAGCCCCGTTACGCCCGGCTTAACCGCATCCCGACACCCTGGAATATCGCTGGCGATCACCGCCCGCTCCATCGCCGCGGCCTCAATCAGCACATTGCCAAAACCCTCCCGATAACTGGCCAGCACACACACATCCATCGCCGCCAGATGTCCCGGCATATCATCCGTACGCCCCAGTGTATGCACACGCCGATTCCGCTTGATCAAACTCTGAATCGACGCCGGAAGCGGCGCCCGTTCATCCTGTTCGCCCACCAGCATCAGGTGGACATCCGACCGATCCGCCGCCAGAGCCTCAAACGCCTCCAGCAGCTCGACAATCCCCTTTTCCACCGTAAACCGCCCCGCATACCCGAACACCACATCCGACTCGCTCAGGCCCAGCGTCTGCCGAATCGTCCGCGCCCGCTCAAGCGCCGCCGCATCACACCGAAACGTCCGCAAATTCACCCCCTTGCTGCTGCCGGCCCCGAAGACCTCGATTTTGTCAGCATCGAGAAGACCCTCTTTGACCATCAATTGTTTCAGCGACGGACTGATCGCAATCACCTTATCGGCCAGCCGTGCCGCAATCTTCTCACACCCCTTCGCCATGGCCCGCTTAACGCCCGTCACCCCCGTATAAGCCAGCCCGCGATTGGTAAACAACAGCCGCGACCCGCCCGCCAGACGACCCGCAATCGCCGCCAGCACAGACGCCTTCGGCGTACTGTAATGAATCAAATCAAACCGCTCGGCCCGAAATATCCGCCACAGCTTCCACAAACACACCACATCCCGAAACGGCGTAAAGTTGCGCGTCATCGGCACCTCAATCACACGCACTCCCTGACGCCGCACATTCGCCACAAACCGATCCGAAGCACAGACCCCAACCACCTCAAAACCTTCACCCTGCGCAAGCGGATAAAAATCAGGATACAAAACATCCAGCGAAACCCCAACCGTTATCACAATGCAAACCTTAGGAGTGCTGGGAGATTCTCTTGATTCTTTCATAGAATTCGATTCGACGCAGGTTCAATACGTTATGTTTGTATTCTTTAGATTTCTCACAGTTCCTTTTAACAATCCAACCAATATCTTCAGTCCGACCCAGCATGTATTCGATTCGCTCCGCCAATTCCTCCACATCACCCGGTCGCGCCAGAAATTCATCTTCCAGCAATTCCGGTATCCCCCCCACATCAGAAGCCACACAAGGCAACCCCCGCGCCATCGCCTCAATCACAACCCGCGGCAGCCCCTCCGTCAGCGACGGAAACACCAGTACATCCGCCTTGTCGTACTCGTCCCGAACCGCCTCGCCCCCCGGCACATTCCCCAAAAACCGCACGCGCTCGGCAATCCCCAGCGTCGCGGCCCGTTGCTCATACAGCGGGCGAAACTTGCCATCGCCCATCAGCACCACCTCCAGATCAAGCCCCCGCCTGATGCACTTCGCCGCCGCCTCAATCAAAATCTCCTGTCCCTTATACCGCGCCGCCATCGTCCCGGCATGACACAGCACAAACCGACGCTTGCCCTCAAATGCCTCGCGCAACCGCCGAATCTTCTCGGCCAGCTCCGCCTCCGTCAAAATATCCTCTTCACAAAGTTCAATGCTGCTGTAATACGTGGACCATCCGCCGGGTGGATATTTCGCCTGCAAATACGATTGCGTCACATACGCCGCCGCCGCCGCCTCTTGACACTGTCGCCGCTGCATCCGTGAAAACAGGGCCTTAAATACCGGCTTGACGAAGGCAT
>DSDR01000255.1 GCA_011048645.1 Phycisphaerales bacterium | reverse complement strand
CTTGACCACACGCCCGTCCTGCATATCCAAACACGGCATGATCCTGACCGACTGCTGCATCGCTGTCCCTTTCACAACTGAGATTGTCATTGCTGATTTCTTCTGACAGCATTGTAACGCTCGACAGGACGCTTGAAAAGGGTTTTCCGAAAGACACAGCCTGCCAACAATACTCCCGAAGCGACCAGTCCCGGCCAAAAGCCCCAGCGGGAAAACAGCGTAACGCCTTTGAAGATCGGCACATCGGCGACGATCAAGCCGGGGCCGTAACGGTAATGGTCATGCTGGGCAAGAAGTTGGCCGGTGGGGCTAATGACGGCCGAGATGCCGTTGACTGCACCGCGAGCGATGCCGTAGCGTCCCTCTATGGATCGTGCCCGGACGGCTTGCAGGTGTGCCGTGCGAATGGTCCACCAGTCGGCCGTTGGACACAGTACGACATCGGCCTTAAGCCTGCCGTACCGACGGGTCAGCGGGGCAAAATTGTCGTCCTGGCAAATCATCGCCCCAATGGTATGGCCGTGTACTTCGACCGTTTTTAGGTCGCCCTTTCCTTTTGTGCCCGGCTCATAGGGCGTCAGATAGGTCTTGGTATATTCGTGGACGATGCTGCCTTGCGGCGACATAAAAAACAGACGATTTTCATCGGCGCTGATATTCCAATACCCCACAACCAGCCACATCGCCGTCTGTCGGGCAATGCTTGCGAATCGCTCCATCCACATCTTCCGCTCGTGGTCGGCCATGTAAAACCCCATTTCGCCGGTGGTAAAAATTACCGCACCCGCCGCGGCGGCCTGCCGTGCCGGAGCGGCAAACAACATCTCAAAACCTTCCGGCCTGTGCGGATCGATGTCAGCACTGCGGTCATCAAATACCCAGCCGGCTGCGGCGATTCGAATCATCCCCACCGGTTTTCGCCGCCATACCGCCACATCGGCCGCGAGCACCAACCCCAACAGCACCGCCAATGCCGTCATTGCGCTGCGTCGCAGGCAAGGTATTCCAATCGCTGTAACGACCAATGCCTGCATTGCCCCGAGCACAAATACCACACCGCTGATACCTGTCCATTCGATAAAGCCGACAGCCGCCGGATACGCTGTCCAGCTTCGCGCAAACGACTGAGCCAGTCCCCAGATCGGAACCGCCGAGACATTGATCACATCCAACAGAAACCAGGCCGCCCCAACCGCGACGGCTGAGCAAATATCGTCTGTTCGCAACAGCCAGCCCGTCGCTGCGCATAAGCCGGTCAGCAGTAAACATACCCACAGCAACAAAATAACCGTGACCGTCACCGGCATTCGCAAATAGACCATTTGCGGCAGGGTATAAAAAATGCCCATATACAAACCCGCCATGGCCGCGTTACCGATATGCTTGTGTTTGATTGTTAGCCACAACACCGGCCCCAGCGCCGCGGCCTGCAGGAGGCACGCCGGCCCCCAGAATTGTCCCGTCGCCAGCATCACCCCCCCTACCGCTCCGGCTGCCCGATAATCCCACGTCGTCGTTCCCATCGTCATCCTCTGTCAGAAACAAAGTGAATGAAAAAACACATCAGTACGCCAATGCAAACACTTTTCCATATCAGCAGCTACCACGGCCGCCACCACGCCCCGCTGTACATCTCTACGAAATCCGAAATGCCAAACATTACCAGGCACCCCCAGCACAAGATGCCGCCCCCGTCGCACCACACGCCGCGTCACAAGTAACCATACTCCAAGACCGATCCAAAACATCCCTTCAACAAGATTGAATACATCAATGTTCATTGCCGCTCCGAAGGATCGTTTGTTTTCAAAATCACAACCGGACTTGAACCATGCGCCAGCAAGGCGAGCTTTCGACTCTCTCGGTCAAAGATGCAGATCTGCTCTCCGAACTGAAAAATGATCTCGTCGCCCGGCAGAACCGTCACATGCCGCACAAGCCACTGCACAAACGGCGTCTCCAGGGCGATATTTACCCATTTACCTCCTTCTCTATTTCGCATTGCAAGCCCTTCCATTTCCCAGAAGCCTGCTTCGATATTCCAGTGCCGCTCTTCGGAAGGTCGATAGTCGGTTACCTGCATACCATGCTCATTCGGCAGTGAAGGTATATCCGAATCAGAAAGAATACTTTCCCTCAAACATTCAGAACCCTGTGTAATCAGCATATAAACCCCTTCGGACCAACCCAGATTCAAATCCGCTTCGCCCCGGTTTTCGGAATAATTGAAAAACAGAAAAGGCTTTCCCTCCTGCTGCTCCAACTTATGAATGACTTTCACTTCGCTTCCATCCAGCCGCAAGCGATAAACCGCCGATTGATCGCCGATATAATAGACAACAGCCTCCGGATTCCTGACCACATAGTCCGAAAGGTTAAGAACAGAAGCATTCTTCAATACACCTTCAGCGCTCACAAGACGATACCAGCCGTAAAGGGGGACATAAGAGATCGCATGAATCAGAAGACATGCTGCTATCGAACGGAATATCCAACGCCTCTGTTTATAAAACAGCAATCCCACAAAAGGAAGCTCGATAAGAACGGTAAACACGAAGGCCGCCCCGAATCCAATCCTGAGCATCCGCTGGATATTATACAGATTGACTATATCGTACAGATGGGCAGACAATCCTTGCAGAATCATATAGGCCGCCCACGCACTGACATAATTGGCCGCAATCATGATAAAGGCAGCCTTCAAGAACTTGACCCGAAAAATCCGCCATAGAAGAAGACCTTCGAGAAAACCTATCAGAAGATTGCCGATCAATAGATGTATCGCAGCGCCCCACATCAGCGCCGTTCCCGCATTCGCCAGTGGCATCGACATCATACAAACCTCCGCTTCTAATTTTCAGCACACATTCTCTGAAATCCACACCCAATCAACCGTCCGCCAACTGTTCACATATAAACTATCGCCCCAAAATAATCGTCATCGCTCATCGTCAATCTCAAAGGTTCTCCCGCAGCTTCCCGCAGGCACGAATCAACGCCGTCAATTCGTTTTGGGACAGAGCACCCATCACCGTTTTAACCTCACGTCCGTACACGACGTCAATTTTATCCAACAAGCGATTGGCCTTGTCTGTCAGTTGAATGATGTTGTATCGCCGATCCTCGGCGGCGGTACGACGAACAAAACTCTCGCGTTCCAGCCGATCCACTAAGCCGGTAACGTTGGCCCGATTGACCTGCATCAACTCGCTGAGTCGCGCCTGGCTGAGACCCTGTTTGCCGCCCTGATGCCGCAGCAGCATCAATAACTGAAACTGGACATCCGTCAGCCCATAAGGCCCGAAAAACTCGCCCGCCCGTTTTTTGAGCTTCGCGGCAGTGTAATACAGATTCAGCAAGGCCTCGTGTTCAACAAAGGCCAGCGGTTTATCCAGATGTAGTTCCTCTTGTAG
>DSDR01000140.1 GCA_011048645.1 Phycisphaerales bacterium | reverse complement strand
TCAGGATAAATGTGTTCGCTGCGGCGTCTGCAAGAGCGTCTGCCCGGCCAATGCGGTCCACGTAGAGTAACAACACGGAATACACCGACCGCTCTGCAAACTAAAACTACGAACTAAGAACTACGAACTAAAAAACTCGTGCCAACACTGACCATTGACAATCAGACGGTTGAGGCGCCTGATGGCGCTACGATTCTTGAGGCGGCCCAGGCGGCCGGGATTCACATCCCGACGATGTGTTATCTGAAAGGTTTTGCCCCCTCGACAAGCTGTATGGTGTGCGTCGTGCGGGTCGAGGGCGTCAAGTCCCTCGTACCGGCCTGCGGGGCCATGGCGATGGATCAAATGCACGTCACCACGGACAGCGACGAGATCCGTGCCGCCCGTCAGGCCGCGATTGAACTGCTGCTCAGCGACCATTTGGGCGACTGCATCGGGCCGTGTCAGATGGGTTGTCCGGCGGGGATGAACATCCCGCTGATGCTTCGGCATATCGCCGCCGGCGATGACCGGGCTGCGATAGAAGTCATCAAACGCGAGATTCCTTTACCCGCGATTTTGGGCAGGATATGTCCGGCCCCGTGTGAAAAGGTCTGCCGACGGGCCAAAATCGATCAGGCCGTGTCCATTTGTCGGCTCAAGCGCTTTGCTGCGGACATTGATTTGGATTCCGGCGAACCTTTTATGCCAGTTGAACGTTCTAATAAGAGTAAAACCGTCGCCATTATCGGCGCCGGGCCGTGCGGCCTTTCGGCGGCATATTATCTGGCCTGCGAGGGAATCGCGTGTGTCGTCTATGATGAACATGCCCGGCCCGGCGGTGCGGTGCGATATGGGCCGATTGATCGAAAGGTACTGCCTATTGACGTCGTTGAGCGGGAAACGGGACAATTGTTGAAACACAATATGACATTTCAACCGCAGCAGCGAATCGGCAAAGATGTTGCGTTCGATACGCTATGCCGAGACTTTGACGCGGTGCTCGTGGCCGCGGGCGACCCGATGCTGTACGACAGAAACGAGTTTGCACTGGATGTCAAAGACGACCACATCCGTGTGAATCGCCAAACGTATGCAACCTCGCGTAAGGGCGTGTTTGCCGCCGGAGGCGCGATCGGCAGCCGTCAATGGGCGGTGCGGGCGGTCGCCGACGGCAAAGAGGCCGCGCGTTCGATAGCCGCGTATCTGGAAGGCAAACCCCTTGTTTCGAAAAAACCGTTTAACAGCAGAATGGGCGCGTTGTCGCAGGAAGAACACAAGGCGCTGCTGACCACCGCCAACGCCGAGCCGCGGCACGAACCGGACGAACCGACCGCCGGTTTGAACAACGCCGATGCACGGGCTGAAGCGCGGCGGTGTCTGCATTGCGACTGCCGCAAGGCCGAGAACTGCCGTCTGCGTGATTTGGCATCTGAATTGAATGCCCGCCAAAACCAATGGGCCGGTCAGCGCAAGACAATGCGGATTGATTTCGGCAGGGATTGTGTTGTCTATGAATCGGGCAAGTGCATTCAATGCGGCCTGTGCATTCAGACCGCTCGGAAAGCCGACGAAACAACGGGATTGGCCTTTGTCGGTCGAGGCTTTGCAATGCGCATCGGCGTCCCGTTTGAAAAAACACTGTCCGAGGCCATCGCCCGTGCGGGAGCCGAATGCGTCGCAAACTGCCCGACCGGCGCTTTGGCGTTTGACGATCCGCCGCAGGACACGGAGAACCAAAAGCAGGACACGGGAAACGAATCGTTCCGACAGTAACGTCTTTTTCGTCAGATAAAAAACGTCAATGTTAAATGAGATTGGGAAAACAGCAATGAAAGCAAAAATTCAGATGGCATTTATGTTCGCCGTTATCGTCTTGTCCGCCTCGGTAAATGCGGCCGACTGGCCGCATTGGCGCGGCCCGAATCTGGACGGCATCAGCACAGAGACCGACTGGAATCCTCAGGCGCTGAACGATTTGAACATTGTCTGGGAGGCTGAAATCGGCATCGGCTTTTCCTCCGTCAGCGTTGCCGACGGCAGGGCCTATGTCATGGGCAATATCAATCGCGATACCGATGTGCTGTATTGCTTTGACGCCGTCAGCGGCGATGAGCTGTGGCGATTCGAGTACGCCGAGCCGCTGAATCCGAAGTACTATGAAGGCGGCCCCGGCTCAACGCCGACCGTCCATGAGGGCAAGGTCTATACCCTCAGCAAAACCGGCCAAGTCCACTGCGTCAACGCACAAACCGGCGAGCTGATCTGGAATCGCAACCTGCCGCACAAGGAAACGACCTGGGGATTTGCCTCGTCGGGGCTGATTCTTGAGGACAAAGTCATCTTTAACGTCGGTGCATCGGGGGTGGCCTTGAATAAGAATGACGGCCGTATCGTCTGGGACAGCGACAAAAGCGAATCCGGTTACGCCACGCCCGTTCCCTTTACGCACAATGGAAAAACTCTGCTGGCCATTTTCGGCAAAGAGACGCTGATGGCTGTCGATCCGACGGATGGAAAGCAAATGTGGAGCTATCCCTGGAAAACACAGCACGACGTGAACGCCGCCGACCCGATTATCGTCGGGGATGAGATTTTTATTACCTCCGGCTACAATCGCGGCGCGACGCTGCTGAAAATCGCCTCGCCGCCGACGCGCCTCTGGGAAAACAAAAATATACGCAGCCAGATGAGCGGACCGGTACTAATCGACGGCTATCTGTACGGCATCGACCAGAATCAACTGGCATGCGTGGAATGGAAAACAGGCAAACAGCTTTGGGCCGAACGCAAAGCGGGCAACGGCTCGCTGACCGCCGCCGGCGATAAACTCATCGTCGCCAGCGAAGGCGGGCGATTGATGATCGTCCAGGCGACGCCGGACGGTTTTCAGGAATTATCCGGCGCCGACATCCTGAGCGCTCGCTGCTGGGCGCCGCCGGCGCTGTCGGGCGGCCATATTTACTTTCGCAACTCACGCGGAAAGCTGGTCTGTGTGGATGTAAGGCGGTAGAATGTCAGAGGTCAGAAGACAGAGGTCAGGACGCAGAATGAAAACGGTCGTGTATTGCAACTGTTCCCAGGCGAATCTAATTCCTGAATCGTCGCGCAAAGCGGCGCTGGATGCGCTGGACGCCGCCGGCGTCGAATATCTTTATACCGACGATCTATGCGGCCTGTGTGCAGAGCAAAACCCCGAACTGCGGAAGTCTCTTCATAATCAGGAGACCGTTGTTCTGGCGTGCTTTCCGCGAACGATTCGCGCCCTGCTGAATCGCGCGGGATTGGCCGGCATCCAAACGCTTCAGACCGTCAACCTTCGAATCGGCAATCCCGATACGGTCACAAGTGCATTGAATTTGAACGGTGTTCGGCCCGGCAAGCGGATCGCACTTACACGTCAAAACACGGACTGGCAGCCGTGGTATCCGCTGATCGATGAGGCGCGATG
>DSDR01000213.1 GCA_011048645.1 Phycisphaerales bacterium | reverse complement strand
CGAATGGTTTGATTGAAGGCCCCGTCTGGACCTTTAAGACCGCCTCCAACGAGCCGATCATTTTATCCGCTCCGGACTATACCGCGGTCGCTCCCTCCGAAACCGCCGTCCTGACCGCGAATTTCTTCAGCTTGTCCCCCATCAGCCAATATGGTTGGTCATGGTCCGGCGATAACGGCGCGACCTTTATCCCTCTGACCAATGGTCCCCATCCGAGCGGAAGCGGTTCTACCGTGGCAATGACCCTGAGTGAAACGGCGCCGAAGAACACCGTATTGACGATTTCCAACGCCCAGGGAGGGGATGACGGCTGGTATATCTGCACCCTGACAAATTCATCGGGTCCCGCCCACTCGAACAACCTGGGTCTGGCGGTGAAGCGGCTGGTTGCGTACTATCCGTTTGACGGCAGTCTGGCGGATGCCTCCGGAGAAGGCAACGACGGAACGGCCCGAAATGCCAATCCCGCCGCCATCGACTTGGGCTATGATGTGGGCGTTAGCGGGCAGGCAGTCGTTTTGAACGCCGTGACGGCTTCCAGCGACCCGAACAAGACCTATATTGAGCTTCCGATGACGGGATATCCAAAACCGTCTCCCGGCGGTGCGATGGAGGCCGGAACACTCCTGTTCTGGTATAAATCCTTTGGTCAGGGGCGCCTGATGGGGTCTGCCAACAATGCCCCGAATACAACCGCCTTTACCGTGCGAGTGGACAGCAATTTTGATGTCTATATTAACGGCGACAGCAACATATCGAACAATCCGTCACTGCATGTGAACCTGGCCGATAATACATGGCGTTTCGGGGCGATTCGCTGGCAGCTCGGCGGAGAAAACCGGATTTATGCGGGATACCTGAATCAGAATGGTATCAGTTCCGCTGTTATGGAAGCGGCGCCGATGACTACCTTCAGCGATTTCGACCACCCGATGATAATCGGCGCCGAAAACTGGCGCGGTACCATCGGGTCGTATTTGAACAATGCGACGATCGACGAGCTGAAGATTTACAACTACGCCCTGACGGATGCGGAGATTGCGGCGATCTTTAACGCGGTCTCAGGTCGGGGACTTTGTGCAACGGCGTACCAGAACCAGTTTGACTTTGACGGCGACTGTATCGTGGGTCTGAGCGATTTTGCGGAGCTTGCCGGGTCATGGCTGAGCTGCGGTATTCTGCCGGCTTCGGCGTGCGGCAACTGATGCGTCGGGAGCCGACGGCGTGAAGGTTTATTCATGATGACGTTTTTCAGGCCTGAAGCATCCTTCAACAGGGGGACTTCAGGCCCATTTTGTGAGTTCGCAATGAATAGTTTTGGGAAAAAATTTAAGGGTCAGACACAAACGGCAGCGCCATTCGTGTCTGACCCCTTAAATTTTAATCCAAAAAATCATTACACACACAAGCTGCTGCTTAGCGTTTACGACGGATCAGCAGTCCGCCCAGACCCAGCAGAGCCAGCGTCATCGGTTCCGGGACGATATAGACGTTGTCTATGACCGGCCATTCGGAAGCGCTGTTAAAACGAAGGAAGATTTCGTCTCCCACGTTGGCGCCGGAAAGATCCAGATTGGCTACAACGCTCCAAATCTCACCGCCAGTGGCCAGCGCTGTATGCTCAAACGATGCAAAGTCGAGCAGGGTGACACCGGCAGCGCCGTATATATCGGTATTGTCAGCGGCAACAAACGAGCCGTCGCTGGCAAAGACAGAGACGGTCACTTTATCAAATCTGCCTGGGCCAACATCATCGGGATGACCCCAATCGAAGCCGATCTTAACCGACGTCTGGCCCGCTGCGGTTCCAATGCTTTGATAAAGGTACGACTGACCGGCCAAGGGGTCCTCTGTGGACGAGCCGTAGGCTGATAAGACAATGACATTGGTTCCATTTGGCGTGATCCAGGGCGCGTTGGTCTGCCATGCGCCTTCCCAAAAACCACCGGTGTTAAAGTCATACCATCCGGTGACGTTGCTGATATTTTCTCCACCGCCCGTTTCAAAATCACCATTCGTAATCGTGAAGGCATGGGCCATTGACACCCCGCACATACACATCAAAACACATACCGCATTTTTCATCGTAATACCCTCCGCAATAAAAGTCACGTCAATTCATTTTTACCCGCGTTTCCTTACGTGTCTTGGTTTGTCTTTTCAACACCTCCTTTCTTCGGGACGGTTGCCGCCTGCCAGCGTGTTTATTAGAGGTAAAGGTTATTTAAGGTCTTATAATAACACATTTTTTATGATATTATTTTACCTGAAAGTCCATTGCGATGTCAAGAAAAAATTGGTCTCGTCCTATAACTATAACCCAAGTCGTTGCACTGGGCTGGGGTATGCCGCCCATTCGAGGCACAACAGCGTGGCGGCGCAAGGGCGCCCGATCGGGCGTAACGTTGTGGGTGTCGTCATCCGGCCGCTTGCGCGGCTCGGCTGTTGTGGGGGGACTATCCGGCCGCTTGCGCGGCTCGGCTATTTCTTTCCTGCCGGCGGCGGTTATTTGACGTATGAGACGAATACCTGGTAACCAATGGCGGCATTTGCTATAATCGCATCGAAAATCTTTTTTGAAAGGGCAAAGACGATGCGATGCTATGGGTTTATCACGGTTGTGCTGGTGCAAATGGCGGTGCTGTGCGGTGCGGAGCTGACGCCGTTTGCGATTCCGCTGGAGATGGATGCGCAGTCGCCGCTGCTGAGGGCATTCGAGCCGCTGACCGAAAACGACCGGCTCTCGGCACGGGAGCATTTTATCACGTCTGACGGACGGCGGGTGCGGCTGTGGGGGGTAAATCTGTCGTTCGAGGCCTGTTTGCCGACGCATCAGGATGCTGAAAAGGTCGCCGGCCGTATGGCCGAGTTCGGCGTCAATACGGTGCGGTTTCATCATCTGGACACGGCGTCCTGGCCGCGGGGCATCTGGAGCCGGGACGGCAAAACACTGCATCCCGAAGCGCTGGATCGGCTGGATTACTTTATCGATCAGCTTGCCCGACGGGGCATTTATACGAATCTGAATCTGCACGTGGGGCGGGTACACAGCCGGCAACTGGGGCTGCCGCAGGCGGATGAAGACTACGACAAGATGGTGACCATTTTTATGCCGCCATTGATCGCCGCCCAAAAAGAATATGCACAGGCTTTGCTGAGGCGAACGAACGCCTATCGCGGAATGACGTACGCCGAGGATTACGCGGTGGCGATTGTGGAGATTACCAATGAAAACAGTCTGTTTATGTGGAGCGCGGAGCGCGTCCTGCCGACATTGCCGCCGGTGTATGCCGATGAATTGCGCCGACAGTATAACGTTTGGCTCAAACAGCGGTATGAGTCCCATGAGCAGCTTGCCGAAAGATGGATGAAAGATTCCGAGCCGTTAGGTGAGCAGATGCTTCGAAACGCTGATTTTGCCGATTTCAGCGCGGG
>DSDR01000057.1 GCA_011048645.1 Phycisphaerales bacterium | reverse complement strand
GTTTTGGGGATGACGCTGTGGGGGATTGGGCTGTCGGTCTTGTTTCAGGACGCCTTCCCGCCGGTGCTGGACGAATTGTCGGGGTTTTTGCGTTCAACCGCATTGATTATCATTCTGCTTCGCGCCGGCTTGGGAATCCACAAGAAAACCCTCCAAAAAGTCGGGAAAACAGCCCTGTTGATGTCTTTCCTGCCGTGCCTCTTTGAAGGCCTTGCCCTGATGGGACTGTTTTATTATTTCACACCGTTTGACGTGCTGACCAGCGGCCTGACGGGGTTTTTGCTGGCGGCGGTATCGCCTGCGGTGGTCGTGCCGTCAATGCTGGAGTTGAAGGAAAACGGCTACGGTCGGCGAAATGATGTGCCGACGATTGTGCTGGCCGGGGCGTCGCTGGACGATATTTTTTCCATCTCGGTATTTCTGGTGTTCTTGAATCTGCTTCGCGGCCAAAGCGTCAGTACCGCTCAAGCCGTCTTGTCGATTCCGATTTCGGCGATTCTGGGTATCATTCCCGGCATTGCTCTCGGACTGATCCTGGCACGCTATTTCAACGCCCACTACGAAAAGGTTCGAGCGACGGAAAAGACGCTGCTGCTGTTGGCCTCCTCGATTTTTCTATTGCAGGTCGGCGACTGGCTGCACACGGCGGCCTTACTGGGTGTAATGACAGTAGGGTTTATCCTGTTAGAGAAGGCCGAGCGGGCGGCGCACGAACTGGCTTATAATCTGAATAAAATGTGGGTCTTTGCAGAGATCATCCTGTTTGTTCTGGTCGGTATGTCGGTTGATGTGCACGCGGCAATCGAGGCCGGGCCGAAAGGGGCGATGCTGATTGGAATGGGGCTTCTCGCTCGCTCGGCCGGGGTCTGGCTGGCCACCTTGTTTTCCACCCTGACTTGGCGGGAACGAATCTTCTGTATGATTGCCTATACGCCCAAAGCCACCGTTCAGGCGGCAATGGGAGCAGTCGCGCTGTCATTCGGCCTGCCCTATGGAAAGCAAGTGCTTGCATACGCAGTACTTGCAATCTTGATCACGGCGCCGCTCGGACTGCTCGGCATTCGCCTGTCTGGCAGATACCTCTTGGATGAGCGATTTTGATGAAAATGAAATATAAAAACTATTCCTTGCCTTGAATACCTTCAAAATTCATCGCTGCTGAGTTGATGCAATAGCGCAGCCCCGTAGGCGCCGGTCCGTCATTAAACACGTGTCCCAAATGGGAGCCGCAGCGGCTGCACGTAATTTCAGTGCGAACCATCCCATAGTTCGTGTCGAGGCTTTCGGTAACACGATTCGGATCAGCGGGACTTGAAAACGCCGGCCAGCCGCAATGGGACTCGAATTTGGCCGTCGAGGTAAAAATCGGCTCACCGCAGGCGGCACAGTGGTACGTTCCATCTTCAAAATGACGATTGTATTTGCCGGTAAAGGGACGCTCGGTGCCTTTTTCACGTAATATATGATATTGCATAGGTGTAAGGCGATGTTGCCACTCTTGTTCTGTGATATCCATAACATTCCTCTCATTGGGCTGATTCGGCTCTTGCGGCGGCAGGTTGGCTGGAGTCTGCTGACAAGACGACGCCATTTGGGTCGCAGTCGTCGCAACCAGACACACAATCGTGATATGAACGGCATATCCCACAGAAGAACTCCCCAAACTATTATTATGCTCCTTCTACGCTTCGCCAGGGCGGCAGTTCGGGCAATGCCCGCCTTTTTGGCCGAGACGGTACTGTTCTTCAAAGAATAGTTGCATTTTCCAGTCGCTTTGCTATAATCCGGCCTTTACCGGCTTATTCCCGTTACGGAAAGATAATCGAACACAAGTGGGGTATTTTTTTGAAATTCCTTGTATATAAAGACGGTCAGCTTCGAAAAGATTTCACCCTGTCAGGGGCGTATCTGTTCGGTGCGGATATGATTCCGTTTCGTCATATCGAGGCCATTCGCTTTGAAGATGGCGTCATCGAATGTACCAAGAAAAGTCAGGACGCGGCCGGATTGGCGCTGCTCTGGCCGGTTGAGGGGTTTGGACGTCTGCTGCTGAGCACCACCCGCATTCCGGAGCGGGCCGAGCCATATATTCTGAATGTCGAGCTGGCGCGGGCCCGCCTGATGCAGATCACTCTCAAACGCGAAGACTGGGCGCTGTTTGACCAGTCCGATACGCTCGAAGCCCAGGCCCAGGAGGCCCAGGACTTGTTTATCGACGCGCTGCAGCACATTTGCAACCCGGAAAAGGCGTCGGTACTGGCTGACAAGGCGCTGGCCAAAGGGCTGGAGTTTTCCGAGACGCTGGCCGCGCGCCACGCCGAACAATATTTGGCGTTGCGGTTCAAAAATCGCGGCCTGGGTCGGCACAGCCTGGGCTGTGTCGTCGAACCGACGTTGCTAAAAAACCAGCGCTATCGCAAATGGCTGCTGGAAATGTTCGGATTTGTCACGATCCCGATCAACTGGGGCGCAATTGAGAAAAAACGCGGCGAGTTTGACTTTGACCTGCTGGACGACTGTCTGGACGCCCTTGGCGGAAAACGGCTGGCGCTGTGCGCAGGCCCCTTGCTGTGCTTTGAGCCGTCCCTGGTCCCCCAATGGCTGCTCAAGGACACAAAAGACTTTGAAAAAATCCGCGAGCGCGCTTATGAGTTCGTCTCCGCCATTGTGTCCCGATACGCCAAATATATCCACGCCTGGCGGGTCATCAGCGGAATGAACGCGGCCAACTGTTTTGAGTTTTCCTTTGAGCAGGCGCTGGAGATGACGCGCACGGCTTGTCTGGCCGCCAAAGCCGCCGACAACAAGTCCCGAAAAATCGTCGATATTCTGTGTCCCTGGGGCGAGTATTACGCCTTTAACAAAACGACCGTTCCGCCGCTGGTGTACGCGGATATGGTGATTCAAAGCGGCATCAGCTTTGACGCCTTCGGTTTGCAGTTTCATTTCGGCAAGGACGAGCCGGGTATGCACGTGCGGGATATGATGCAGATTTCTTCCCGGCTGGACTGCTTTGCGGCTGTGCCCAAAGCCATCCACATCACGGGCGTGTCAATACCGGATCGGCCCGGAGCCGGCCCGACGGATCCACAGTTGGCCGGCTGCTGGCGGTCGGCATGGGATCCCGAAGTGCAGGCGGATTGGCTTGAGCAGTTTTACAAGGTCTCTCTCGGGCGACCGTTTATCAATACGGTCACCTATTCCCATCTGGCAGATACAGGTTCGTTGCCGGTGGCCGGATGTGGCTTGCTGAATGAAAAATGTAATCCCAAGCAATCGTTTTTGGTCGTCGCCAAGTTCCAAAAGGCGATTCATAAACACTTGCATCAATAGCAAAATTTTCGAGGCAGATGGTCAGAACCCCTCTTCATTCGGCTCAGCAGCGGCGGCAAACAGTGCTGGCGGGTCGGTTTCGGTCGATGAATGCGGCGTTTTTGCTCGGCGCGATCGT
>DSDR01000349.1 GCA_011048645.1 Phycisphaerales bacterium | reverse complement strand
TTTGCCAACTGGAGTCGTTGTGAAGGCATTGAAATCGCGGCGATTTGTGAGCAAAACCCCGACATCCTGAACCACTTGGACAAACCCGTCGGCAATATCGACGGCCTGCCAGACGCTATCGATCTGAGCCAAATCAAGCGGTACACCGATCTATCTGAGATGCTTGCGTCTGAGCGTCTGGACGCAGTATCGATCACCCTGCCGACGCATTTGCACGCCGCCAGCTCCATCCAGGCCCTGGACGCCGGCGTCCACGTCCTGTGCGAGAAGCCGATGGCCTTGACGCTGGACGAGTGCGACCGCATGATTGCAGCGGCCGGCCGCAGCGGCAAGCACTTGATGATCGGCCACTGCATCCGCTTCTGGCCCGAATACGTCAAAGCCAGGGAACTGATCGACAGCGGACAGTACGGCGATGTGTTGGCCGCGTCTTTTCGACGGCTCACTGCGGCGCCGACCTGGAGCAGCGACAATTGGCTGGCTGATGACCGGCGCAGCGGGGGGATGCCGCTGGATTTGCACATTCACGATACGGATTTCATTCATTACCTCTTCGGCCTGCCGGCGGCGGTATGCAGCCATGCCGCCCTGAAAGACGGCGGTATCGCGCATATTCAGACGCACTATGACTACGGCGATAATCGAGCTATCGGCGCCGAAGCCAGTTGGCTTGCGACGCCGTCGTTCGGCTTTCAGATGGGCTTTGAAATCATGCTTGAACAGGCCACACTCGTGTACGACTGCACGCGGCAGCCGGCCTTTCGTCTCTGTCCGGCCGACGGGCAGCCGTTTACCCCGCCGACAGCCGACGGCGACGGCTATGCCCAGGAAATCGCCTATTTTACCGCCCTGATTCAGGGCAAAACAACCGCACAGGTTCTGACTCCGGCCCAGTCGCGCGATTCGGTTCGGCTCATCGAGGCCGAACGCCGTTCAGCAGCCGAAGGCCGGCGAATCGAAATTCAATAAAAGACAATGCTAACGACAAGTTCAGGAGATGGTTATGGCTCAATGCGGACCCTGGCCTATTGGCGTATGCAGTTGGTCGCTTCAGCAAAATATCCCCGGCGTGGTCGAAGCGATGCACAAACTGGACATTGATCACGTTCATCTGGATGTCGGCCCGGCCTGCGAGGACGACCCCGACCCGTATATGGATCTGGTTCAGCAGGGCGACTGGACGATCAGCTCGACGATGATCGGGTTTGCCCAGGAAGATTACTCCACGCTCGAGACCATCAAACAAACCGGCGGTATCGTGCCGGATGACTGCTGGGATGTCAACCGTCAACGCTTTCTGAAAGCCATCGAGGTTACCGCGGCCCTGGGCGTGAACTACCTGTCGTCGCATTTCGGCTTTCTGGATATGTCCGATCCGGCCTACGCCGACAAGCTGATCCAGCGCGTTCGCCTGCTGGCCGATGCCGCCGCGGCGCACAATGTGGTTTTATTGATGGAAACCGGTCAGGAACGCGCCGACGAATTAAAAGCGTTTTTGGAGAAATTGAACCACCCGGCCCTCGGCGTCAACTTTGACCCGGCCAATATGATCCTGTATAATATGGGCGACCCGCTCAAGGGCGTTCGAACCCTTGCTGCCTGGGTCAAGCATGTTCACATTAAAGACGCCCTTCGAGCCGATCAGCCCGGAACCTGGGGGCAGGAAGTGATCTGGGCAGACGGGCAGGTCGGCGCTGAAAATTTCTTAAAGACGCTGCGGGAAATCAACTACACCGGCGTTTTGGCGATTGAACGCGAATGCGGACAGGACCGCTTCGGCGACATTAAAACCGCTGTCGAGCGGCTCAAATCCTTTGCCGCGGCCTGATACGCCCGATTACAACGGACACACAACCGACACACAACTTAAAACGGAGATGTAACGATGGTACAATTAACGGCGTTAATGGGAGCGTTCGGCGTGGGAATGTGTTTTTCCTTTCTGGGAGCGATCAGCGTCAAACTGATGCCCCGCTTGAACATCGACACCGGACGGTTTGGCTCGCTGGTCTCGGCCCTGATGATTACCGCGGTGGTCTCGTCCATTCTGGTCGGGCTGGGTATTGACACCTGGGGACACAAGATCTTTGCGATTATCGGGTTTTTAATCACCGGCGCCTCTATCTTGACAGTCGCACGAAGCAAGTCATTCAACACCGTCTTTGTGGCCTGTTTGTTTCTCGGCGTCGGTGCGATGTGTATGAGCAATGTCGGCAACACCCTGATGCCTGTGGTGCTCTTTGACGGGCAAAACCCCGCCGCCGCATTGAACCTCGGCAATGTCGCGTTCGGGCTGGGGTTGTTTTTGACGCCCTTTATCGTCAGTTTTCTGTTCCAGAAGACCAGTTTTGAAAACGCCGTTTCCGTCTTGGCTGCGATCGCGGTCATTCCGGTTCTGTTTGCCTTTTTGGGCCGAGATTTTCCCAAAGCGCCGCTGGGGTTCAACCTCTCTGATGCAGCGGGCTTGTTACTGAATCCGGTGGTCATTTTCACCGCGCTGGCGTTGTTTTGTTATATCAGTTTAGAATCGTCTTTTTCCAACTGGATTGCTCCCTATGCCAAGCAGGTCATTTCAAAAGATTTCCCCTCGCTTGCTGAAACGACGGTGGATGCGACCAGTCAGCAGATGCTGTCCATTTTTGCGATTGCGATGATGGTGGGTCGTCTGCTGGCCAGTCAGATTGCAGCCGTGGAACAGCATAGCGCTGTTTCGGTCATCATTCTGGCGGTGGCCGCCGGCGGCGTGGTGTTCGCAATGACCCGCGGCGGGGCGATGTGGTCGGCGCTGCTCGTAGCCTGCGGCGGACTGACGTTCTCGGCCATTTTCCCCACCATCGTAGCGATTGCATACAATCGGCATGCGGACAACTTCAGCACGGTTTTCGGAATTATTTTTGCTGTTGGACTGCTCGGCGCGGTCATCGTCCCCAAAACCATCGGCAATCTCGCTCGCGGAATGACGGTTCAGAAAAGTCTCCGGCTGCTGCTTCCGATCTGTGCGGTACTGGTCATTTTGACGCTGATTCTCAAGGTGATATAACCCATTGTGCCTGTTCGAAAGGGCTTTTAATGAGCAATCTCTATTCGACACGCCGCGGCTTTTTGCGGGCTGCCGGCGGTGCGGCGGCGGCCTTTACGATTGTGCCGCGTTCGGTACTGGGTGGCAACGGTATCACGCCGCCCAGCGAGCAATTGACCAAGGCCGTCATCGGCGTCGGCGGGATGGGGCAGGGTCATCTGACCTATCCGGGCGCCAAACTGCTGGCGATCTGCGATGTGGACCACAACCATCTGACGCGCACGCTGGCCAAGTGCGGCCCGGACGTCAAAGGCTATCATGATTTTCGCGAGGTACTCAGCCGCGACGACATTGACATCGTCCACATCGTCACGCCCCCGCACTGGCACGGCCTGATGGCGACAGCCGCCGCGCAGGCCGGCAAAGACATCTGGTGCGAAAAACCCATGACCCG
>DSDR01000111.1 GCA_011048645.1 Phycisphaerales bacterium | reverse complement strand
GCCGGACGATATGCCGGAGTTGACGATGCAGGACGATGCACAACACCTGACGGTCCAGGGGCAAGATTTTTCAGTCCGCTTTAGCAAGCAAACCGGGGCCTTGGCATCGTTCGTTTATCGAGGTATGCCGTTGTTGGCCTCTGAACTGACGCCGAACTACTGGCGAGCACCCACCGACAACGATCGCGGCCACGGGATGCCGGGGCGCTGCGGGGTCTGGAGAAACGCCGGGCCGAATCGTCAGATGCTCGACTTTCAGGCCGTTCAATTGCGTCCGCAAGTGGTGCGGATCACCGTCACCGACAACCTGCCCGCCGGCGAAACGAGGCTCACAACCGTCTATACCGTTTACGGCTCCGGCGATGTGCTGATGTCCCAGACCCTCAAGCCGGGCAGCGGATTGCCGGAACTGATGCGGATCGGAATGCAGGGGCAAATGCCCGGGGCGTTCCGAACGATGAAATGGTACGGCCGCGGACCGTGGGAATCCTACTGGGATCGCAAAACCGGTGCGGCTGTCGGCGTCTATGAGAAAGATGTTTATCGTCCGGATCATATTTACGTTCGCCCACAGGAAAACGGCAACGCCTCGGACGTGCGATGGGTCGCCTGGGTCAATGACCGGGGAGTGGGCCTGATGGCCGTCGGCCAGCCGCTGATCAATGCCAGCGCCTGGCCTTATACGATGGCCGATCTGGAGCGCGCGCGGCACATTCACGACCTGCCGAGCCGTGAAAACATGACGATCAACATCGACTATCGGCAAACAGGCGTCGGCGGCGATAACAGTTGGGGCGCTCGCCCGCACCGGCAATATACGCTGTTTTCCGACAAAGAATACCATTGGCAGGTTCGGCTGACAGCGGTCGAGGATGCCGCGCAGATGCAAAAAATCGCCTATCGGGTCTTGCCGGAATTGTAACGATGCGATAGACTATCCCTATCGTGAACATAGAAAATGGAATTTCATATAATTTGGAAAGGACACAAACAATGAAACATGCAGTCGTATTGGGAATTGTGGCGGCTATGATGCTGATAACGGGGTGCGAAAACCCGGAATTGAAGACATGCCGACAGGACAATCAGCTTCTTGAAGCTCAAACCGCCTCGCTGCGGCAGGAGCTGGCCCAGGCTCGCACAACGATTCAGCAAAAAGAAGACCAAATTGAAAAAATCAAGACGGAAAACGTCGAAATGCAGCAGAAGGCCATGGAAAGTATCATGTCCATGCTGAAAAAAGAAGAAGACCGCGCCAAACGACTTCAGACCGCTCTGACCGAGAAGGAACAGGCACTCAAGGCCGAACAGGACAAGACCGCTGAACTGGAACGGACGGTGAGTCAATCGCAGCAGCAGACCGAGAAGCTCAAAACCGATCTGGCGGCAGCGGCGCGTACGATTGAAACGCTCAGAGCGGATTTGAATAAGGCCAATCAAACCATTGAAACCCTGAAATCGCAGGCCGAACCGACTCAATAACAACGCACCTCTACAGCAACCTATAACGGTTCCGTGATCCTTTTCGCGGAACCGTTTTTTTTCTCATTCGTCAATTCGCCCAATTTATGGGACATGATAAGCGGGCGTGTTATCGGTCGGTCTCTCAGGAAGGCGTCATTTTATTTAAATAACGTCGCAAACACCCCCTCAGCATACCCCGGATGACCTCCGCCGGACGCCGCGTCGGCGGCTTTGGAGATACCGGTTTTTCTATATACAGCGCCCGAAGATTATCGGAGACTCGCCAACTCTCTCTGCACTGCCGTGCTATTGTTTTTTCGTTCGCCTCGAAAACGCGCTCGGTCAACAGACGCCGGACGCCAAAGGCGTAAAATATGTCACCCCTTCCATTAAACCCATGCCGATCCCCTGTCGATAAGAATAGGCCTTAATGGAGCAGGCGTTGGATTCAGGAGCAGACGTATGAATCAAGACAATATGGTGTTGCTTCAGGAAAGGATCAGTGCGTATGAGAAATGTAAGATTATCAGCAAAAATGGGAATCGGGTTCGGTGTGATGATTGCGATTGCTGCAATACTGAGCACGGTCAGTTGGTTGTTCCTTGGCCGTATCAATCGCACTGTCGCCCTGGCCGAAGACGCCGCCAAAGGCACCCTGCATTTTAACCACCTTCGCGTAGAGGAAAAAGATTTCCGGGCGTATGGGCTTGAAACGCGCCATGGAGAAACAAAAAACGCTATTGAAAGATGGGAGGAGCACAAAACCGAACTTGAGGATCTTTTGGCAGCACTTGAAATGGCGGCGGACATGCGCAATGAAGACAAGGTCGCCGTTCAGAATGCTCGACAAAGCCTGAAGGAGTACAGCACCGCTTTTCACTCGACAACCCAAGCACAACAGGCCAAAGACGATGCTTTTGCCAAGTGGGGAAAGATTGGATGGGACATTACTCGCAGTATCGCCGGCGCAAGAGATGAGGTCATCGCACCGGCTTTACAGAAGGCTATTGAGAACAAGGATACCGACGCCTTTGAACAGTGGCTGCAACTTCAAGAATCCCTGAATGAAGACGTCGTCGAAAACTTTCTCGTACTGCGAGTTACGGCCGTCTATCTGATAGCGACTAACAAAGACAAACAATGGGAAGACTACCAAAAACAACTACAAGCCGCTCAGCAAGGCGCCGCTCGGTGGGCACAGCAGGTGCGCGGCATTGCAGAACTTGAAAACGCCGCAGAGACGATTCGTGCCTCGCTGGAACAATATAACGAAGCCGGACAGCAGTATTATCAGGCAGTTCTGACTGAACGTCAGGCGGATTCGACCATGACAGTCGAGGCTGCCAATTCAATGAAGATTTTCGAAGATCTTGCCGAAACGCTTGAAAATCGCAAGCAATCATTGGTTGCCTTTGCCAATACTTTTTCAGTAATCCTGACCGGTTGCGGCATTGTGTTGGGTGTTCTCTTGGCGGTTTATATCACACGCAGTATCGTTAAACCGATCAATCAGATTATTGCCGGGCTGACTGAAGGGGCGCAGCAGGTGGCGGCGGCATCGGGACAGGTCTCGGCGGCGTCGCAGTCGCTGGCTGAGGGGGCAACGGAACAGGCGGCAGGACTGGAAGAAACCTCGTCGAGTCTTGAAGAAATGTCCAGCATGACCAAGCAGAACGCCGACAATGCCCAACAGGCCAGTACGCTTGCGTCCGAGGCGCGCGGCGCGGCCAAAGGCGGCGCCGAGTTGATGCAGCGGATGAGCCGGGCGATTGACGACATCCAGAAATCGTCCGACGAAACCGCCAAGATCATCAAGGTCATCGACGAGATCGCGTTCCAGACCAATCTGCTGGCACTGAACGCCGCGGTCGAAGCCGCTCGCGCCGGCGAGGCGGGCAAGGGCTTTGCCGTCGTGGCCGAGGAAGTGCGAAATCTGGCCATGCGCAGCGCCGAGGCGGCCAAGAACACCGCCAATATGATCGAAGAATCGGTCAAGAACGCCAAAAACGG
>DSDR01000295.1 GCA_011048645.1 Phycisphaerales bacterium | reverse complement strand
TATTGCAGTGAAAGACGAGCATAATTGGTCATTGGCGTCAGCAAATTGTTCAGCTCGTGGGCCGTAATCGCCCAAGCCAGCCCCAATCCGCTAAGCCGCTGGGCCTGCTGAAGTTGCCGTAAAAGTTGTTGGTGGCTCTCTTCCAGCACAGCCAATCGTCGGTGTAGGGTTTGTCGATTCTCCAGCAGTCGCACAGGCGTCCCTCTCCCGTGAAATTTAACATTGATTTTTTATTATGCCCGGTTAAGATCAATTCAGATTATACAATTTACATATTTCTTTATCGGCAGTTGTGATAATTTTCTTGAACGGACACGAAAGCGATAACCATTTGTTTGATTTAAAGGATAATGGATATGGTACAAGATGATAACCGCAAACCCGCCGTGCTTGTGGTTGACGATAATCTGCATAATCTTGAGTTGATTCTGGCTTACCTTGAGGATCTGGATTGCCGAACCGTGGCCGCGGAAGGGGGGCTGCAAGCTCTTGAAATCGTCCGCAATGACCCGCCGGACTTGATCCTGCTGGATGTAATGATGCCCAAAATCAGTGGTTTTGAGGTCTGCCGCAAGCTCAAAAGTAATCCCGAAACCGCCGACATCCCGATCATTATGGTCACGGCCTTGAACGAAATCGGAGATATTGAGCGGGCGATTCAATGCGGGACGGATGATTTTATTAGTAAACCCATCAACAAATGGGAATTACTGACCCGCGTCAAGACCATGCTGCGGCTCAAACACCTGACCGACAAACTGGAACGCACGCTGGCTTATCTGACGGAAATTGAGCAGAACGTGCAGCAGACAAGGCAGACATAGATTTTATAGGACCTTGAGCAGAACATTTCATTTTATCCGGTGTTCCGATTCGACCTGCACCCAACAATCGATACAGCCGGTATAGTCCATAGCTTTTCTGTCAGAATTGCTCATTCGGGGAATTCTTTTCAGAGCTTGTCCTTAAACGCCGCCGGTGTTCAGCCGATACAGCGTTAACAGCTTTGAACGAGAATTCATTAACAACCGAGCCGGAATACCGAATGAGCAAACTGCTTGAGATCTTTGGAAAAGGAATCGCCCTTGACACGGTGGAATTGATATGGCACTGGCTGGATCAGAATCTTCCACAAAAAATAAACGACCCGAACGCAAAAGACCACCTTGCCGGTGTCATTGAGCATCTGGCCAATCACGAAATGGTTCAGGCTGAGGACAAACTCCGGCGCTATCTGCACGACTTTCCGGAATGCTGCCTGGGTCGTATGGCCGCGGCGGCGCTGTGTCTGAGAAACAACGAACCGGTCGAAGCGCTGGAACAGGCCCAAAGCGTGTATTTTCGTCAGCCGTCCAATACGATGGCCCTGTACATTATGGGATACTGCCGCGAAAGGCTCGGGCAATCGGCCGAGGCGGCGGAATGTTACCAGGATTGTCTGAAATTTCAGTACCACCTGCAATTGCCTCGGCAGCGGCTGGCGGCGATCAATCTGCGGTTGGGTCATCTGGATAAAGCGGTCGCGGAGTATGAATTGCTGATCCGCGAACATCCCGACGACATTACCTCGATGGTACTGCTCGGATATCTCTATCTAACGACCGAACAAACCGAACAAGCGATTGATATGTTCAATCTTGCGATTATTTCGCATCCCGATAATTTTCTGGATGTGGGCGAAAACGATGACATTGACGCTCTGGTTGAAAACGGCTTATACGAACAGGCGCTCGAAAAAATTCATTGGCTAATTGAGCAGGTCGGGCCGATGCCGGATTTAATTGTTCGCATGGCCGAAGTGTACGGGCGATGGGGTCGGGACGGCGAGGCCATTGCCTGCTATGAAAACGCCATTCGCTGCCAACCCAATTCACTTGAAGCGATGATTAAATTGGGGACACACTACCTGCGCAGTCGGCGTTTCTCTCTGGCTGCAGAGCAGTTCAATCGGGCCGCCGAATTGAACGACGAAATCGTCGATGCGTATATCGGGCTGGCCGCGGCGCACCAGGCCGCAGGAGATATTGATGAAGCCGGACGGACATTGTCGTTGACATCGTCAATTCAGCAAAACAGCACATTGCTATTTTCAGAGGCGGCAACTCTTCATTTTCAGACTATTGTGGATGACAACAAACCGGATTCGAAACCGTCCGAGCGGGTCGTTGTGATGATCAACGATGTCATTCGGGCGCATCATGATCAGGTCAGACACCTCGAATCGCGGGCGGATGTGCATTATAAGTACGGCATCCTGATGATGGTCGAAAACAATTATACCGAGGCCATGAAGGCATTCGAAAACACAATCCGGCTGAATCCAATTCATTACCGTGCCCGCAGTAAGCTTTGTCTGTGCCAATTTGACAACGGTCAAGTGGATGAGGCGCTGACGACGCTGCGAACGACCGAGCCGATTCCCGCGGCCATGTTCCAATTGTATTATCGCACGGCCATTTTGTATTGCGACCGGCCGGCGTTTGCCAGGGCCTTGCGGCAAGTTCAGATGCAGGTCGGTGAGCCGATTCAGGATACCGAAGTGCATACCAATCTGGAGACGATCCTTGAAAACCTCGGGCTGGTGGATCGGGCGTTTACCAATTGGCATCGGATGATTGAAACGGCCGGCAATTTGTCGGCGATGAAATCCGGCTGATGTGGATGACAGAATCCCGGTGAAATTCCTCGAAAATTACTCCTGAATGGAGTTTATGTTTCTGAATGCAACATAAGATACATTATCGGACTTTAGACAGGGGGTTCAATTGACCAATTAAAGTGTTACGTCTTTTTTTGTAAAGACTTACAAATAAATGACTTCCTTACCCGCGTGAAAAACGCTTCCAAAAACACACGACAAACAGCGCAATCAAAAAAGCTCCGGTAAATGCCTCAAACATCGTAACCAACTTGGTCAGCGTTGACGCTGTGGCCGGCGCAAAATCTCCCAACCCCAGTGTGGTAAACGTTGTCGTGCTGTAAAATATGCCTTCCAGCAGCGTTAATTGATCGCGTGTCGGATCGTTTGCAATGGAAAACCGCGCCAGCGGCGAGCTGTAGAACAGGCCGCACACCAGTATCAACAGTCCTGCGGCGGTCAATACGCGAATCGGTCTTTCGCCGTAGCCGAACAGGAGACGACCGAGCAATAGTTCAGGTATCAATCGAAAACCTGCCGCCCAACGTATAGTTTTCCCCACTGCCGAGAGCCGTCGATAATCCGACCCGCGAAACCGCTGCCAGAAATGAGCACATTGTTCTTTGTAAAAGCATTCCCCGGCATCCCGATACAATCCCGCTTCCTGGCTGACTTGTTTCATAAAACGCCAAAACGTGACATCGTCGCCAAACCGTTTGCGATTAAAACATACTCCTTCAATTTGTGGGATGATCCGACCGCGTGAATAGACGCCTTGGAAATCCGCTTTGCGATGGAACAAGGTTTCAGTAAAATTGGCGCCTTTGCTGAAACAGGTATTGATAAAACGGGC
>DSDR01000044.1 GCA_011048645.1 Phycisphaerales bacterium | reverse complement strand
GACCTGCTCTGTCGATGGGACTCGGCGCGACGGGTCGGTTTCCTCGCGCACCTGCATTTGCCGCTCAAGCACCCGCTCCAGTTCGGCGCCGCTGAGCGACAGCGGACGCGGGCGATACTGCGTCCCGACCGTCTGAGCCAGCATCGGCGGTGTATAAGGATCCGACTGCCCCTGGCTGGTGATCATCGGCGTGAACAACCCCGCCCTGCCCGGCTGAGTGGTCGAGGCAACGGTACGCCGCGGGTCATAATACGAGCGGAATTGACCCGGCGAACGATCCGACGCGATAGGATCGTAGGACCGTCGCAAAAAATTATCGACCGGACTGGTGGCCGCCGAGCCGTAGTAATAGCCGGAGCTGTAAGGAACGGCCCCCCGGAAATGCGCCATGCCTCCCACATGTCCGGTAACGATATTATCTCTACCCGCCGTGTCAAACGGACGGCTGGGTACCAGCCCGCTGCGCCCGGCGCTGGGGACAGCTGTCGGCGCCCCGGCCGGCGAACTGATCGATGAACGGACATTGGGGTTTTCCACCGCCCAGAGCGGCGCGGCCGATACCGCCAGAACAATCATCAAATTAATGGCATTCTTCATATCTTACCTCCCTGTTCATTGAGCAATTGGGTTTTTGATTGGCGGTCCGCATACCGCGGTTTTTGTGCCCAGCTCAATTTGCTCGCCAGCGTGTCCCATTGCGTTCGCAAGGGATTGTTGACCACCAAAAATTGGCCGGCGTGTTTGCGGATCGCAATCACATCATTTTTCAACAGCCGCTGCTGTACCTGACCATCCAAAAGCAACGTTGTGTTTTCGTTGACGCGCAGCGGTTCAATGCGAAGCTGCTGTTCGGCGTTGAGCACGACAGGGCGAAAACTCAGCGAATGCGGACAAATCGGCGTTAGCACAATGGCCGACAGGCTGGCTGACAAAATCGGTCCGCCCGCCGAGAGATTATACGCCGTGGAACCCGTTGGTGTAGAGACAATCACGCCGTCGCCGATACAGACCGCCAATTTCTGGTTTTGGACGGTCAGCTTCAATTCGAGCATATTAAACGGCGCCCCGGCGGTGAGAACTACATCATTGACGGCGGTGTAGGTAAAAATATCTCGTCCCTGCCGGATAACATCACAATGCAGAATCATTCGCTTTTCAATGAGCGTTTGCCCTATAATAATACGGTCAAATTGTTCGGTCAGTTCTTCAATACTGAATTCGGCCAGAAAGCCGAGTTTGCCGACATTGACCCCGATGACCGGCACGCTGGTGCGGCACAATTCACGCGCGGCCCGAAGAATCGTGCCGTCCCCCCCGAAAACGACCGCAAAATCCGCCTGCCGCAGTTCATTCACCTCGCAGCCGGTTTCCAGACAATTGGCGACGATTTCAGCGCGCCCCCGGACAAACGCCAGAAACCGGTCCATCGCTTCCCGCGCGTGAGGACGACTTAAATCACCAAAAACAATTAACTTAGGTTTTTTCATACGCGCCCGATGACAGACTTCTGTCTTCTTAACGTTGGGGTCTTCTGACTTTAACTATCGACTTTTTCGGGCTGATATTTGAGGCATTTTACGGTTTCGACAATTTGATCGGCGGTATTTTTCATCCAGAAAAGCTGCTTACTGCGTTTGGCCGCGGGCAAATACACATCGCCGGCGCCCAGCAAAACCGTTCGCCCAATGCTGTCAAGAAACTGCTCGTCGTTTTCTTTGCGGGCTGTTTCGGTCGCCTTTTCAAGCAGGGCCGAGCCGAAGCCTGCGGCAATGCCGTGATCTTCGATAGAAATAACAGTTTTTCCCATCCGGAACCACTCTAACAAGGCCTCATCCAGCGGCTTGGCGAATCGGGCATTCACGACGGTTACCGACAGTCCGTCCTGTTCCAACTGTTCGGCGGCCTGAAGGGCTTGTCCGACCGGCCAGCCCAGCGCGACCAGGACAAAATCCGAATCCCCCTCGCGCAGCACCGCACTTTTACCGATCTGATAGGGAATCTGTGAACTGTACGACTCGGCCGGTACGGTGTCTTTGGGATAACGGATGACAAACGGCGAATCGGAACGGGCCGCCAATTCCAGCGACCGGTGCAATTCCCACTCGTCGGCCGGGGCCGCAATGACCACATTGGGCCAGATGCGCAGATAGCCGATATCCCACAATCCGTGATGGGTTGGTCCGTCATTGCCGACCGCTCCGGCACGGTCGATGCAGAACACCACCGGCAGATTCTGCAGCGAGGCCTCCTGGAAAATCTGATCAATACTCCGCTGCAAAAAGGTCGAATAAATGCACACAAAGGGTTTAAGCCCCTGTTTGGCCATCCCCGCGGCCATATCCACCGCCACGCTTTCGGCAATACCTACGTCATAATACCGATTTTTGAAGCGCCGACGGAATTTGGCCAGTCCCGTGCCGTCCGGCATGGCAGCGGTAATCGCAATGATCTTGTCGTCGCGCCCGGCCAGCTCGGCAAGGCCCTCGCCGAAGGCCTCGGTAAAGGTCCGTTCGCCGCCTGTCGGGGTTTCGCTTTCGCCGTTCAGTTCGAACGGGCCGGTGCTGTGATATTTGCACGGATTGTCGTCGGCGGGGGTAAAGCCTTTACCTTTTTTGGTATAAACATGCAGCAGGGCCGGCCGATCCAGCTCCGACAGCGCCTTGAACAAATCGATCAGTGAGGCGATATCGTGCCCGTCCACCGGGCCGAAGTAGGCAATGTTCAGACTTTCAAACAGTCGGCTCGGTGAAATCGCCATTCGCAGTGTCTTTTTGACATTCTCCAGCGTTTCTTCCATCCGTCTGCCGATCAACGGCAAATGTTCCAGCATCCGATTGGTGGTCTTGCGAATGTCTTCATAGGTATGGCTTAGGCGCACCCGCGACAGAAAACCGGCCATCGCCCCCTGGGTTACATCAATCGCCATGGAGTTGTCGTTCAAGACAATCAGCAGTTGCCGCTTGACCAGACTGATGTTGTTCAGCGCTTCAAACGACAGGCCGTTGACGATGCTGGCGTCGCCGACCAGCGCGACGATTTTTTCATCCGTGCCGTTGTGCTCGGCGCCCAGCGCCATGCCCAGCGCCGTGGCGATGGACGTGCCCGCGTGGCCGACGGTAAACACATCGCAATCGCTCTCGGCGGGACTGGGAAAACCGCTCAGGCCGTCTTCCTGACGCAGTCGCTCAAACATCTTGCGCCGACCGGTCAGGATTTTGTGAGCATAGCACTGATGCCCCACATCCCACAGCAGACGATCCCGATGAAAATCGAACGCGCGGTGCATTGCAATCGTCAATTCCACCACACCCAGGTTACTGGCCAAATGCCCGCCGGTGCGGCTGACCGAATGCGTAATGGTCTGACGTATGTCCTCGGCAAGCTGTGTCAACTGATCGACCGTCAGCGACTGCAAATCATCCGGCCCGTTTATCGTATCAAGTAATGTTGTCATACCGTTCAATTCTGTTCAAAATTCCTTGTCGTTTTCATTTGTCTTATCGGTTATTTTTTTCGAT
>DSDR01000114.1 GCA_011048645.1 Phycisphaerales bacterium | reverse complement strand
TGCGACAATCGCTTTGAGCGACAGATTGACGTTATGCGCCAAATGGCCCGCAAAGTCGTCCGTACAAAGCTGGTTTTCCGGATCCAGCCCCTTGCTCTTGAGATATTCGGCCCATTCGGTCAGTGTATCCCAGTACATCCGGGCAAAGGCGATGTCATCCTCGGCCTCGACGACCGCCGCGGTCAGAAGAATCATATTGCCGCTTTCTTCGACCGGCATTTGATTTTCCTCGGAGCGTTCCCCGCCGCCGTAGGCCTGTCCCATGGCGTGCGGATAGGTCCCCAGATCATGCGGGGCAAACGGAAAACGCCAGCGATCCGAGCGGGCGTATTCAAATATCGGGGCAAACGACGCCCTGGCCAGCGTGGGATTGAGCAGCAGCACCTGCGGGGCAAACGGATAAAACACGTCCACTGTTCCCATACACCCGTTGCTGTTGTTTTCCTTGCTGAACATCAGCGGCATGCCGGTGGTATCGGCGACGATTTTGTTGGCCCCCAGCGCCTGCCGATAGGCCAGGGCGCCGATCAGTTGATAATCTGACCCGCCGCTGTGGTATAAATCATCCATCAGAGTCTTGTCGAACGCCGTTGCGCGGGCAGCGATGTCTGAATAGCCCCGCACAGCTTCTTGCAGAAGCGTTTCGGCGGTTTTGCCGTCGCGTTTCCAAAACGGACGAAGTTGTTGGCCGAAATAAAGTACAGAATAAAGATCGTCATAAGCCAAAACAACCCGGCAGGTTTTGCCCCCGTTGGTTCCGGGCTTGACCGCGGCCGGGGCGAACATCATCGCCATCACCGGGGCATTGTCACTGACGCGCCGGGGCATCTGCGTATCGGTTTTAGTCGGCAGGGCGGCCTCTTGAATAAACGTGCGGCGGGTCAGGTCGGCCGGTGCGATGACGGTTTTCGGGGCGTCTTGCGCGGCCGCGGCCAGATAAAAATAGCCCCAGTCGATTCGCACGTCGTCGCCTTTGCGTCCGAGAACAGGCTGCGCTTCGCTTCCGACTTTGAGGATTTTCAGCTCTTCGGTCTCGTGTTGCGACCAGACGACCGATTGACTCGGATCATTAACGACAATCTCCATCCCCGAATCAATATAGATACTCACGTCGTGCGACTGCCCATCCGTTGCGGTACACGCCCACGTCAGATAGACCACCGGCCGGCTCATCAGGTCGATGTCGTCCGGCAGCGCCGGCTGCAAAAACGTCATATCCACCCGCACGCCCTGTCCCTCGAAGGTATAGACGGTTTGCGTCGGCAGCACGCGCAGGGCCGTTTGCGGCAGAGCGGGCAGCGATTGCGGCTCGGCGCCCATCAGTCGAAAGGTCTTGCCGTCGATCCGCACCAGCGAGGTCAACGGATGCGGCCGTCCCGTCCAGTGGCGGGTCGCATCGCCGTTCAGCGTATCGGCCATGGACCAGATGCTGAAATACGGATCGGTTACCACCAGCGGTACAACCGGCGGCCGAAAGGATGTCGAAGACGCCGCAGCCGGTAAACTGGCGGAAAGTCCCAACAGCAGGCCGATTCCGAGGATCAATACGCCGAACAACGTAAAGGGTCGGAAGCGCACGACGTCAACCGTCGCCGGATCATTTTGCTTTTTCCTGTGTGTCATTGTCTTGTGTCTCCATTTTCGCAAAATTTCGATTCGATGAGGATGCAAAGAAAAACGAACGATCCGATAATAAATGTTTTGAAGCATTCGTCAATGACGATTTTACCGGATTTCTCAAACAAAATCAACAAACCGCTTAAGATGACGCCAATGTCTCCGATAATGTAGGTTGAATCGATACACGAAAACGGATTTTATCGGATACGCTAAGTTCGGGATACGCTTGTTTTGGCAAGTTAAGAGTTTACTTTTCTAAGTGGTAAGGAGAGTTTTATGTTAGCGATTAAAAACAACATTATGGCAGAAAGCGCAGCGCGTCATTTGGGTAAAAGCTATTCCGCCCTGGCTCAGTCGGTCGAACGACTTTCCAGCGGTTTGCGCATCAACAGCGCCAAGGACGACGCCGCGGGACTGGCGGTACGGGAGCTGATGCGGGCGGATATCGCGGTGCTCAAACAGGGTACCCGCAATGCCAATGACGCCATCAGTATGCTCCAGACGATGGAAGGCGCTTTGGCGTCCATCGACGGAATACTCATTCGTATGAAAGAGCTGGCTGAGCAGGCGGCCACCGGCTCCTATTCGGATCAGCAGCGCCGCATCATGCAGAATGAGTTTGAGCAGATGATCCAGGAAATCGACCGTATTGCCGAAAGTACGGAATTTAACAGCATCAACCTGCTCAATAATGCTTCCGCCCAGGCGGTCATTCACTTTGGTTCGGAAAAGACCATCGACATTCAGTCGGTGGATGCTCGCGCCTCGGCGCTGGGGGTCAGCAACTTAAGCATCTCAACCGCCTTAAAAGCCCAGTCGGCGCTGTCGGCTGTGACGGATGCGATTGAACTGAAAGACAGCGCCCGAGCGATGTTCGGGTATATGATGAACCGTCTGGAAAGCACCAGTGAAGTGCTGAGCATCCAGACGGAAAATTTGATGGCCTCCGAGTCGCGTATCTCGGACGTGGACGTGGCGACTGAAATGGCAGCGCTGACGCGAAACCAGGTGTTGGCCCAGGCGGGCATCTCCATGCTGGCCCAAGCCAACACGATGCCGCAAATGGCGCTGACGCTGTTGAGATAATTATTTTCAGACTTCTTACCATGATGGCGGGATGGTTCGGCGTGCCTGCGTCGAACCATCCCCTATGGTAAGACCGGTGAGCGTTGTCAATGATGAATTTAACACATAAAAAAACAGGATAAGGAGCAACCATTATGGATGTCGTATCCGTCTATCAGGAAAACGCCGTGGACACGCAAAGTCGAGGCCGCTTGATTGTGATGCTGTACGACGGCGCGATCAAATTTCTTCGCCAGGCCCAGCAGTGCATCACATCCAACGACATTCCCGGCCGCAACCGTTCCATTAACAAAGCCCGCGATATTATCTTTGAATTGAATACATCGCTGAATATGGAACAGGGCGGACGCATCGCGCAGAATCTGCGTTCGCTGTACAATTTTATCTGGCGTTATCTGGGCGATGCAAATCTGAAAAACGACCCCCGAATGCTTGATAAAGTCATCGGTATGCTGGACGATCTGGCCGGGGCGTGGCGAAAGATTACCGCTTAAGATTGTGTCTGTCTTTGGAAATTGATCGAGGCGCCGCATTGTGCGGCGTTTTTTTTTGCGCCTGCGACGGTCAGTCGGCGGCTGAAAGCTGCATTTTGGAAAGACCATACGCCTGCCCGATAAAATCTTTTCACCCCTTAATGATAGTGTCATTGCCGTATTGGCCGTAATGAAAAAGACTTCAAACGGCCCTGATGTGCCTCGTTTCAGGCCCCATAACCCCCATGTCATCCGGTTGCAAAAAAAATAAATTTTTCAAAAATTTTTATCCGCCTCCATATATGCTTTTACTATCGTCCGGCGATGCACTATCGGTCGTTGTCGAAAAG
>DSDR01000311.1 GCA_011048645.1 Phycisphaerales bacterium | reverse complement strand
CGGCAGTTCAAGAATGTGCATCGGACGCTGCTGTGCCATTAGCTCGAACATTTTCTTCTTGCCGTCGCAGGTGGTTTCGGCCACGATCAGATCGGCCATGGCCAGAAAGGGATTGCTGTCGGTGATGTGGTAGCCGTAGGTGGATTTAATCAGGGGACACAGACCGGCGGGCAGGTCCTGTTCGGCCGGGGCGTTTTTTTCCAGCGGCTCGCTGCCCGGACAAAATCTGCCGACGACTCTGGCGGCGATTGCGTCGCCGCATCACTCCGCTGCGGTACTGGCCGGTGCGCTGCGGGGCGCCGCGACGCCGGTCTTTACGCGAATCGGTGATGATCGTGTGCTGATTGACCCGCGCACCCTGCTGAACGACGACGAGGCGATTTTGGTTGAGACGCTGGTTGAAATACTGAAAAGAACATGAAGCCGGAAGTCAGGAGTCAGAGGTCAGAAAAATGTCATTCCCGCGCAGGCGGGAATCCAGAAACTACGAACTAAGAACTAATTCTCTTATGACGCAAATCAATATCACCCTCGGCACCGCCGGGCATATCGACCACGGCAAGACGGCGTTGATCCGCTTGCTGACCGGCTGCGAGACCGACCGGCTCAAGGCCGAAAAACAACGCGGGATGAGCATTGAGCTGGGCTTTGCCCCGTGTCTGCTGGGAGATAGGGAGGTCGGTATCGTCGATGTGCCGGGTCATGAGCATTTCATCAAGACGATGGTCGCCGGCGCTGCGGGTATTGACGGCGTGCTGTTTGTCGTGGCCGCCAACGACGGGATTATGCCTCAGACGCGCGAACATCTGGAGATTTTGACCCTGCTGGGCGTGCGGCACGGCCTGACCGTACTGACCAAGATTGATCGCGTTTCGGACGAGCGCGTCGCGGCGGTGACCGATGAACTCAGAATGTTTTTGTGCGGCACGTTTTTGCAGGACGCCCCGATTTGCCCGATGTCCAGCATCACCGGGCAGGGATTCGACGGATTCTATACGGCGTTGAAAGACGTGGTCGCCTCCATTTGTCCCAAAAGCATTGACGGCGTGTTTCGTCTGCCGGTGGAACGGGCGTTTTCGGTCAAGGGCTTCGGCACAGTGCTCAGCGGCATCCCCGCCGCCGGCTCGGCACAGATCGGGCAGGAAGTCGTCTTGTTGCCGAGCGGACAATCCGGTCGCATCAAGGCGATACAGGTTTACGGCAAGCCGTCCGAATACGTGCGAAGCGGCCAGTGTGCGGCGTTGAACATCCCGCAGATGGACTATCGTGCTATTCGGCGGGGCGACGTGTTGACGGTAGAGGGAAATTTTTCTCCGACGCAGTGGTTTTTGTGCGCCGCTGCGGTGCTGCCCGGTCAGTCGCTGCCTGTCAAAAACGGCGCTGAGATGAGGTTCCACACCGGCACGGCGGATGTTGCGGCCAATGTCTATCGTGTTGAGCGAGATGAGCACTTCGCCGACGGCGACATCCTGTTTCAGATTCGTGCGCACACGCCGCTTGTGGCCGCACCCGGCGACCGGTTTATTCTGCGGTCGCTGTCGCCGATGCGTACCGTCGGCGGGGGGCGCATCCTTCAGGCGATGTCGTCGCGTCTCCGATATGCTCAAGGACAGGGGCCGGCCTATGCCAAAGCACTGGCCGAGGCGCAGCGGGACGAAACGACATTTGTCGCTTTTGCCGTCGAATCGGCGGCGTCCGGCGCCGCACGGCTTGATGATCTCACATCGTTTACCAAGCAGACGCCTGAGCAGGTGAGGCGGCGGCTGGAGGACTTGCTGCACACGCAAACCGTTGTCACGTTGTCCGATGATGTGTATATCCACGCCCGAAAACTGTTGGCGATGCACCGGCACATAATCGAAACACTTGAGCAGTTTCACGCCGAACATCCCGAACGGCCGGGCATGGATTCGGCAGCTTTAGCCGAGGGGCTTGAACTGGACAAAGGCGTTTTTGAAGCCCTGCTGGAGGTTGTCCTGAAACAGGGGACGATCGTGCGGCGTCTGGATCGGCTGGCGCTGCCGTCGCACACCGAAACCTGCGATCCGGCCCTGGCAAAACGGCTTCGACAAATCGAAACGGCGTTCCTGAAAAACCTGTTTTCTCCTCCCGGCGTTGATGAACTGACGGCCGAGTCCCGCCTGAGACCATCGCAAATCCGGGAGGCCATTACGATTTTGATCGAACAGAAAAAACTATTTCGTGTGGACCGAACGATGATGTTTCACGCCGAGGCCGTGGAGCAAGCCAAACACCGCATTGTCGAGCATATTCAGGGTCAAGGGCGGGGTCGTCTGGAAAGCGTCGCATTCAAATACTTGATTGATACGACCCGAAAATACGCCATTCCGCTGCTGGATTATATGGACAAAATCGGCTTTACCCGTCGGGTCGGCAATACACGATACTTGAAATAAGTCTGCTTGAATCCATCGGCAAAAAACGATATACTGACCGAGAGAGGCACTTATGCGATACGGTGCAATTTCTGCCAAACTGTTGGCGCTGGGGGTGGGCAGTTTTGTCGTGCTGGTGGTTCTTCAGCCGGGGTGAGGCAATCCCTTTGGAGTGCTTGGAGCGCTCCTGATGATGGTTAGTATGCCGCTGGCGCTGGTCTTCGGCGTCATCGGCGTGTTTCTGGACAGACCCCGCTGGCCGGCGGTCATCGCCGCGCTGATTGCATTGCTCTTGACATTGCCGGCCTTGATGAACCTGGCCGGCTGGTGCTAACGTCAACGGCTTTCAAAGGTGCGCTCACCGGAGCCGACCGACTCTATGACCCACCAGCCGTCTGATTGGACGGCCTCGGCCGGCTTGCTGTTCATCAGCACGGACGGATGGTCGCTGTGCTGGACGGGCAGATACACCACCGCGGTCATATTGGCCGGCAGGGTGATGTCCAGTTCAAAGGTCTGTTCGGTATCGCGAAAGGCTGCCTCGATAGTCCCCCGAATCGTCGGCAGCCTGAGCTGTGCCCATTCCAGCCCGCCGGTTTGCGGACGGATGCGGATGCGGCCGTAACCAGCCTCAAGCGGTTCAATGCCGAACAATCGACGAGGGATGATGTTGAGCGGCGCGCTGGCCCACGGGTGGGCATAGCTCATATTGGGCTTGCCGGACGGATCCCATGACTCGGTGGTGATGGTCGCGTCGAGGTGATGGATCATATGATGCCAGGAATGTTTCTCGGTCGAGGTCATCAGGGCCAACGCCGCATCACCGCGACCGGCGTTATAGAGCGCTTCAAGCAGGTATTGCGCTCCATACACGCTGCAAACCATTCCTTTTTCAATCAGAAACTGGGCCACTAACTTGCTGCGTTCCGGCGGCGTGACCGTCAGCGCCAGCGGAAAGAAGTTTGCGTGCGCGGCGCTGTGGGCGCTGTCGCGTCCGTCGCGATAGATTCCGGATTGCGCATCGAACAGATGGGTGTTTATCGCATTTTTGACCTGCTCGGCCGCGGCGGCGTAACGAGTTTGGTCGTCGGTTTTGCCCAATACGCCAGCGATGCGGCTGAGCAGCTCCACGGCCTTATAATG
>DSDR01000289.1 GCA_011048645.1 Phycisphaerales bacterium | reverse complement strand
GAAAAAAAATGTACCGCCGTCCCGAAAACCCAATATGAAACATTTCTGCGTTTATTTCGGGCCAATGAAGATCGTTTATTCGGTTTTATTCTGAAGCTGCTGCCCAACTTTACCCTTGCCGAAGACATTATGCAGGAAACGATGATGACCATGTGGCGCAAGTTTGACGAATTCAAAGAGGGTACCTCCTTTGCGGCCTGGGGGATGAAGATCGCCCGCTACAAAGTCCTCGAATTTCACCACCAAAATCGGCGTCCCGGCGTGGTCTATCTGAATGACGAGATATTGGGCAAACTCATCGATGACGATCATTTCGACAAACATGAAAATGCTTATCTGGAAGCGCTGCACGGCTGCGTCGAGAAACTCAAAGACCAGAACCACAAAATCATCACCCTGCGGTATTCGCGGCAGTTGCCCGTCAGGCAAATCGCCCAGCAATTATCGGTTTCGGCCAATGTCGTTTATAAGGCGATGGCAAAAATCCACTATATACTTCAGCAGTGTATTGAAAAGGCGACAGCCTCTTGAGGGTTGTTAATTATGCGGGTTCAGGACAAAATTCTGATTAATGAGTGGGTCTGCAAAGCCCTCGAAGGAACCATCTCCGAGGCGGAAAGCCAACGCCTTCAGGAGGCGCTTGTTGCGGAGCCGCAAGCCATTCGATATTATCAGTCTTGTATTCACGTCAATGCCGGACTGCAAAAAATCCAACCCCTGCTGGCCGATTCCTTCGCCATGAGTTTGTGCCTGGAAGAAATGGCCGAGTATGAGAAAAACGCCGAGGTGATCCACGTGGCCGAACCGGACGACGATACGCAGCGGACCCCCGTTCAGTTGGCTCCGGTCCCTGCTTCGGCGCGTCAAAACAGCCGTATGCTGCTCTATACGGCGATTCTTTCGACCGCGGCGCTGCTGCTGATGATGCTGTACGTCTATCACAATCCCCGGCCCATCCGCCAGGAAGTGGCGACCTTGATTGATTCACTGAATGCCGAGTGGGGCAATCCGGAACACGCCCTGCGAAACGGGCAACGGGTGATGACCGCCCAGGGACCGGCCGTGCTGAACCGCGGGATGGTCAAGCTGCTCTATGACGACGGTGTCGAGGTGGTGATCGAAGGCCCGGCCGAATATGAACTGCTCAGCTCGATGGAAATTGCGCTGCATGTCGGTCGTTTGTTTGCCTCTGTCTCGGATGCCGGCAAAGGGTTTACCGTCCGTACACAGAATACCCGCATCATCGATTTAGGCACGGAGTTCGGCGTCGCGGCCGATGCCGGCGGCAATACGGAATTGCACGTCTTCAAGGGCAAAACCGCCCTGATTGCCGGATTCGAACGTAAGCAAAAAGAAATTGTCGAAGTCAGCGCTCGCCAGGCCCGCCGTGTGGACGCCTTAAACGCCGATATCCGGGCGATTGAGCTGGCCGCGACCGGTTTTGCACGAGCCTTTGATTCGCGCAAAAGAACCGTCTGGCGGGGCGAGTCGGTTGTGGATCTGGCGTATGTGCTGGGCGGCGACCTGATCCCGATGGGCGCCGATGAGGCCGTCCTGGCTCGTCTGCCGGAAACGAGATGGCTCAAGCCGCAGCAAGATGAGCTGGGACCCGGCATCTTTCAGCCCATCGCGGACAACCCGTTTGTCAATGGTATCTTTTTGCCCAACGGCGTGGACGGTCCGATTGCTGTTTCGACGGACGCGCAATTGCGCTGGGAGGCGCCGTTGTCTCCGGTTCGTCAAAAAATCAGCTTTCTGCGGTTTGACATCCGCTCGCTCAGCGGCGATCCGTCCGGCGCCGTCCTGCGTCTGAACGTTCGGGATATGGTCGGCGTCGGCAAACCGATTGCCGTTTACGGACTGGTTCAGGATGACCTCGATGAATGGTCCGAAGCTCAGTTAAGCTATCGTAACGCCCCCGGTTTGCGCGATGCGCCGCTCGGTCGTTATGCCTTGGATCCGACGGTTTTGCAGCGGCTGGGGACGATCACGTTCAGCGGGTCGGGGGCGCATTACTCGGATCCGGACAGGCTCTTTCTGGATGACTTTGTCCGGCGCGACGCCAACGGCCTGCTGACACTGGCGCTGCTGTGTGAAGACAGTGATCTGTCGGCCGAATGGCGTTTTGTCTCCAAAGAAGGCGACCCGTCGCAAGCGCCGGCGCTGATTTTTCCCCATGCCGAAAACGGCCCGGTGGAGATCACCACCGCCCATGGAAACGGCGCCGATACCTATGCCGCCCATGACAACCATCACAAGGTGATCACAACGGAAAAAACCCACGGTGCGGAAACTGCCGTCCGTGTGCGGAATTACTGGAAGGAAACGATTCTGATCACCAACGCCGGCACGGTCGCGTTTGACGCGGCCGACGGCGGCGAAACCTGCACCTTTTCGCTGAATCAGCGGCCGGTCGGAACCGCGGCCAATCCCGCCGTCGCAATGCGGGCCAACGCCGGCGCGACCTTTGACCTGCACCAGATGCAGCGCTACGTGCCGGAGAATCGGCCGCCTCGCCGCTTTACGGCGGTGTGCGGCGTACCCGAAAAGATGGCCGATTATTCAACCGTCTATCGCGACGGCTATGTGCCGAGCGTCAATGTATATGTGCTCGTCGATGGCCGTCTTCGCTTCAGTCGCACCGATGTCAACCCGACGCGGGAGCCGGAGCGGATTCGGCTGGAACTGACGCCGGACGATCGTTATCTGACGCTGGTGGTCACCAGTGCGACCGAACAAAAAACGCCGTTTGACTGGTGTCTGTTTGTCAGACCCCGAATTCTGTTTGAATAATATTTTCACGGACGATTTTAAGGAGAAGAACATGATACCGAAAAAAAACAGTAAAAAAGGCTTTACCCTGATCGAACTGCTGGTCGTCATTGCCATTATCGCATTGCTGATGTCGATTGTCACCCCGGCAATGCGCAAGGCCAAAGAGTACGCCCGCAAGATTATGTGCCAGTCCAACTACAAACAATTGGGCCTGGCACTCGGCTCGTACGAGGCTCACACCGGTTATAATTTCCGAAATTACAAATCCGCCTTTGATGTAGATGATTTGTCACGCCACTGGTTTTGGTATAATGGCACTGGCGACTATGCGCACGAAGCGGCGCCCTATGCCATCCGGCATTTGAGAAATTCCGGCGTGCTGTCTTCCTCTGAAGTTCTTTTTTGTCCGGGCGTCAGGAACCTGTCATTTGACCAAAACTATCCGGCCAGCAAAGTGGCTGCGGGAGATTATACGCCTCAGAACACCGATCATATCTATGCCAGCGTGGAAAACGGCGCGTTGCCTTCAAACGACAGGCCGTTGTTCTGGAGTACACATACGTGGCTTTGGAAAAAAGAGATTCGCGATAATGTGGTTTCTATCAACAATATGTCCAGCGGTGCGATGATGTGCGATATGACCGATGGAGCGTGGGAATTTGCTGCGGCGACCAATTCTACATTTCGAAATTTCTTTAATGCCGTCGGCGTTTCCCGAATGTTTCAGCATGCCAATGTTTTAATGAACGATATGAGTGTTAAGAATCCG
>DSDR01000335.1 GCA_011048645.1 Phycisphaerales bacterium | reverse complement strand
TGATGTACGGCGCCGTCGCATTGGGGGCGTGGAACGAACAGGCCGGGCTTTTTCCTTCGCAGTTTCCTGACACGTGGCCCATCCCGCCGACCGGTATGTGGACGATACTGCTGCTGATTTACGCCTTCTTTGCCTCGACTCTGCCGGTGACCGTGCTGCTTCAGCCGCGGGATTATATCAACGCCTGGCAGTTGTTTATTATCATGGCGATGCTGGCCGCCGGCGTAACCGTCACGGCCTTTACCCGGACGGAGTTTGAACTGGTCGCCCCGGCGATACAGACCGCCGGGGCCGATGCGCCGCCGCTGCTGCCGATGATGTTCGTGATTATCGCCTGCGGCGCGATCAGCGGATTTCATTCGCTCGTGGCCAGCGGCACCAGCACCAAACAGCTCGACAAAGAAACCGACGCTCAGTTTGTTGGTTACGGCTCCATGCTCGTCGAAGGCGGCTTGGCGGTGCTGGTCATCCTGTGCATCGCGGCAGGGTTGAGTCTGGGCATCGGCCAGATGAACGGGCAGGAAGCCTGGCAGCATTATTACAGTTCGTGGATGGGCGAAAAGGGACTGGGCGACAACCTGGCGCCGGTGATCGGCGGCGCGGCCAACCTGATGGCCTCGCTGGGCATTCCGCAGGCGCTCGGATTTGCATTGATGGGGGTATTTGTCGCCTCGTTTGCCGGAACCACGCTGGATACCGCCGTGCGGCTGCAGCGCTATGTCGTCGGCGAACTGGCCGAGGATTTCAAGCTGCCGGCCCTGGCGAATCGCTGGACAGCCACGACTCTGGCGGTTATGACGGCCGCGGCGCTGGCCTTTATCAAGACCGAAGGCGGACACATTGCCTTCGGCGCCGACGCGACCGGCGCCAAGGTCCTCTGGCCGCTGTTTGGAACGGTCAACCAGCTTCTGGCGGCGCTGGCCCTGTTGGTGGTGACGATGTATCTGAAGCGTAAAGGCGGTTCAGGTTATATGGTGACCGCCATCCCCTGCATGGCAATGGTCATCCTGACCGGCTGGGCCATGGTGCTGAACGAAATCAGTTACATCAGCAAACATAATCATCTGCTGACCGTTGTCGGCGGCATCGTTTTGATGCTGGCGGCGTGGATGACCATCGAGACCGTCATTGTGTTCTGTAAAAAATAGCGGCCTTTCAGCGGCTTGCGGGCCTGCCGACATCCCGCCGGAAAATCGGCCCCATCAGCCGCCGGACGGGCTTAAAGGAACCAGTTGAATCATCGCGGTCTTGGACGAGGTGGCCTCGATCTGTCCGTTGCGGACAAATTCCTGAGGGAAGTTGAAGATCACTTCGCGCGGCGGAATCTCCTCCAGTGCCGCATCCTCTTCACGAATCTCAATCAACAAGTGATGCCGCATTCGCCGATAGGCCTCATAGGCGTCTTCGGTCGCACGAAAATGAATCGTGCGCAGGTCGCTTTCGTTTTCAATCTGAACGCGAAAACGCGACGGAATGGTGGAATTTCGGCTGAAAATGAATCCAATGCTCTGCGGCTGAAACGGATATTCGTTGAGCTGTTCGGTGGCCGGCAGGGCGATACGTACTTCTTGATCGGCGATTCGACGCGGGCTGGTCGTCCCTAAATCCACATACGGCCGCTGACGAATCGGGCTTTGTCGCGCCGCGGCGATCTGCTGGGCGGACAGACGAATGTAGGCCGGGCCTGTATAATCCGGCCGCACATACATCTCGACCTGGCCGGGCTGGATGTCTGCGGCAGCCAGAGGCGCACCGGTTTCGTCAATACACTGCACGGCAAGCTGTTTGGCTACCAGCACCTCCACATCCACCTCGATCCGCGGCGGCTCACAGGCCTCCAGCGTCAGCGCCATTTCACGATAGGTCGGGCTTTGTCGAATGAAATCCAGCAAATCAAGCGTGTATGAACCCGTCGTAATATGGCCGTAATCCTGCGGCATATAATAATAGACCAGTTTTTCGTGAAGCGGATCCATCAGCGCCGAACGATAACGCCGTTCGATCTCACTGACCTTGGTCGGTGTGCCCTTAAACGTCAGCTTGACGGGAAAAGAGGCGCCGCCTTCAAACGTCACCAGATACTCCGGCCCGGCCGCCGGCGACAGTTCAATGCTTCCCCACAGCGAAATCTGCCGCTCCAGCGATAAATACGCCCAGGCCCAAATCAGAAGGGTCAGAAAAATAACCGCCGCGAATTTTTTGACTTTTTCAGACATCTTCACGAACCTTCAACCGACGCGTCATTTTCATCGTCTTTCTGAAGTTTGCCGAGTTTTTCGAGAATCGGCGTGGTCTTGACCACGGCTGTGGTCAGGTGGCGACGCAGTTGAGCCTCGGAAATATTGCGAATCAGCGTGCCGTTCATCGCCAGCGATACAATGCCGGTCTCTTCGCTGACGACAATCACGATGGCGTCGGAACTGCTCGTCACGCCCACGGCCGCCCGATGACGCGAGCCTAACGGCCTGCCGGGCATCGCCTCGCTTTCGGCCAGCGGCAATTGCACCCGCGAGGCAATAATGCGGTCGCCCTGAATCACCATCGCCATATCGTGCAGCGGCGAGCCTTCGTAAAAAATCGTTTCGATTAACTCCGCGGTCACGCGCGCATCGATGCGCACGCCGGTTTCGATGAATTCACCCAAGCCGACCTGCTGAGGAATCACGATAATCGCTCCCGTTCGCGACGCGGCCATACGACTGACGGCGGTAATGATTTGCTCGACACTGCGGCTGAGTTGGAGCGGCGAACTGGGTGTGAAAAACCGCGCTTGTCCGATGCGTATCAGCGCCCGTCGTATTTCCGGCTGAAATGCAGTCACGCCGATAATGAGGATGGCAATCAGAAAACCGCCGTACAGATAGGCGATCCGGTCCATACCGAACTTTTTGACCACCAGATTCAGCATCAGCGAACCGACCACCAGGATGAATATCATCCCGCGAAAAAGACGTTCGCCGCGCGTCCCCTCCAGAAAATTGACCACTGCGTAAACAAACAACCCGATTAACAGCAACTCAGCCAGAACTATCAGACGTTCATAGAAGTCAATGCGCAGTAGATAATCAAGAATCGCATTCAAGAATCCGCTTCCTATTGCGAATATGTTACCGGTTGCCGTGACTGGCCCTGATGCACCTCACCCTGCCAACAGGCTGGTCACCGTATCATTTGTTCGCTTAAACGGGTCGGCCCATCGAGCAGAAAAATCTTATCGATATCTTCCTGAACCTGCCATAAATTGTTCTGGATGGTCCGTTCGTGCCGTCGATTGACTTCAGCCGCAGTCATCCCCCGCGAGCTGCATCCCGACGCAAACACCCCGACCGCAATCAGCAGCGCGATTACCGGCCATACTCTATTGTTTTTTCTCGTCGTCATTTTTATCCCTGCAAATATAATGCCGTCGTACGCGGATTAAAGCCTTCAAAATTGTATCATACCGAAAAATTACTGTCAAAATAAAAATTGATAAACGCGGATTTCGCTAAAACTCCGGCGCCGGCCTCGATCATCGCCGGTCGATTTGAAAAGTTTGATTGCTT
>DSDR01000053.1 GCA_011048645.1 Phycisphaerales bacterium | reverse complement strand
GGGATCGAGCTGGCGCCGAAGGCGCTGAGTAAATGGCCGCCGCGAAACCAAATCCCCAGCGCTATGCCCGTCATAATAATCGACACCGATCCCAGCCCCAGCACCAATCGGGAATGCACCTCGGCGCTGATTTCTCGATCCGTCTTGTCGAGATCACGCTGCAATGCCCTGAGAATCTGGATATAGGCCTGACTTGGCCGCGCGGTTAATACCGCGCCGGGCTGTTCGGCGCGAAGGAGCGTTTCCAAAAGCGAACCATAATCAAGTTCCGCCGCAAGCGACTCCGGATATACGACCTCGTTGACGTATTTTCGCGGCGTCGTGCCGGTGATGCCGCCGGTGCGCTCCCAGGAAGGTCTGTCCAACAGCAACTCAAGACGCAGGGTTTCGCTGTCATCCTGGAGGGCGATATGTCCGCTTCGTCCGGTATAACGAACCGTCAGCCCCTCGCGGTAACGATCGCGCTGTTCGAGCAGGATCGGACTGGACAGATTCAGGGTAAATTTTTTGCTCGAATCGATTTGACACCCCCCCGCTGAAAGCACATACATCCGCGTCCCATCGGTCTCTTCGAGCAGGATCGGTTCGCCGGCGGCGAACGCCTCACCCAGCTTCTCGGCCAGCAGCTCGGCCGCAAGCTGCGCACGGGCCTCCATCGCCCGCTCGCGGATGGGATAATAGGTCAGTTTGTCGGCTTGAATCCGCTTGATTTCCTCGATCTCTTTGAATTTGATGCTGTCGCCCAACAACGGCGGAAACACCTCTTCAACGGTCAATCGCCCCAAATACACGGGCGACACCTCGTCGAACCGATACGCCTCTTCAGCCGCAATAACAGCCTTGTTGTAATTTCGATGCGTATCAATGACCACGCGCACCCGCTGGGCGGTGATGACGCGATAGGTAGAGTCGGGGCGGGTCTCGACAATCACCACCCCTTCGAGCAGATTCTGATTGGGAATGACTTTATCCGCATACAGAAGAAATCGGCTGCGCGGCAGCGCATAGTACCCCCGACGTTGGATATTACGAAACAGAATTTGTTCGGCGTTGGATTTGATGCTGCGCTCGCTGCGATGTACAAACGCCGGCGTCACATAAAAACTCAGGATCAGATTGGTCGCCGCCACCAAAATCGCCAAGCTGACGCCGGGATACAACAGCACCGACAAACTGACGCCGCCGGCCCGACAGGCGTCCAGCTCGCGATCCGCCGCGAAACGACCATAGACAATCGACCCGGCAAACAGGGCGCTCATTGGCAGTACAAACGTCAGCGTAATCGGCAAAAAATAACCAATTAAACGCAAAATCTGCTCCGGACTGACCCCGTATTCCATAATAGTTGGCACCAGCATCCCCACAGAGACCATCAGCGTCAACGCCACGGAGGCCAGAACGAACACCCGAAACAATTCCCGAAATATATATCGATGCAGTGTGAAAACCACGCTAATTTCCTGCCGCTTAAGACTAATTCGGCGTCATTGTGCCAAAAACCCACCCTGATGGCAACAAAAAACCGCTCAAAACCTTGTTTTCGCAGGAATAACAATTGCGTGTATGGGACGTATTCGCTATAAATGACGGCGTTCACTGCGATGTCAGAGTCTATCTGTCAAAAGGAGACCTGAAAATGTTCAAAAAGGTCATTTGTGCTGTTCTTTTTGTTCTCATTTCGGGTGCCGTTTTGCCTGTTTTCGGCCAAACTGCTGCCGCCGAGCCGGTGATTCGCCATTTGGATTTGGTTTACGCCACCGTTCTGCAGGACGAACGGAAACGCGAGTTGAAGCTTGACCTGTTCATTCCGAGGGCCGCCGAACAACCGATGCCGCTGGTTGTCTGGATACACGGCGGCGCGTGGCAGGCTGGCGACAAACGCCCCTGCGCTTCGCTGTTTATGACCGAGTATGGGTTTGCCGCCGCCGGTATCGGCTATCGGCTGTATCCGGAAGCCGTTTTTCCGGCCCAGATTCACGACTGCAAGGCCGCCATCCGATTCCTGCGTGCCAATGCCGAAAAATACGGCATCGATCCGAACGCCATCGGCGTGTGGGGCGCCTCGGCCGGCGGACATCTGGCCGCCATGCTCGGCGCCAGCGCCGGCGTTGAAGAAGCCGACGGGACCATCGGCGAACATACCGATGTATCCACCGAGGTGCAGGCCGTATGCAGTTGGTTCGGACCGACCGACTTTTTTACTATGCCCATTGGTCGGCGCCAGTTTGCCGCCGGTCAGGTTCCGGAGATTCAGCTCCTCGGCGGCCGCATTTCGGAAAAACAAGACCTGGCTCGACTGGTCAGCCCGGTGTCCCATATCTCCAAAGGCGATCCGCCGTTTTTGTTTATGCACGGCGATCGAGACCCTCTCGTCCCGCTTCAGCAAAGCCGCCTGATGCATGATCTGCTTACCGCCGCGGGCGTCCGGTCCGAGTTGATCGTCCTTGAAGGCGAAGGACACGGCTTTAGCCTCACAAATCTCTGACTTTGGCCGCCAGATGAATTTTTGCACAAGACAGTCTGAACCCGTTTCGTTATCCATGTGCCAGACAATAAAACCATTTGCCAAGTGTATATTGCACAAAGCAAAGTACCATAAATATCAGTGTCGACTTAACAAAAGACCATCCAAAAACCTGAAACCCCAAGAACTGAAATAAAACGAGGATAATTATGATACTTGAAAAAAAACATAAGGATGTTCTTCTCAAAAAAGTAATTCCATCCTCTTGATTATTGACTAAAGAAAGAAGTGTTGTTGGCCCCGTAACGCCCCATGCGACAAATACTACAAAAGTAATAACAGGGAATTCTCTTGAAGTTAAAAGAAGAACTTCCAAGAATATAAATAACATCAAGCAGACCATCACCCCTGCATATATCATCAATTCCCTGCTATGTGATTTCATGGCTTTGCCTTCTAAAAATTCTGATCGATGAACATTAATATCCCTACTTGTCGTGCATTGCTCGCAGCAATTATGCCATCTTTTTGGCCTTGCAGGCCTCCTCCTTTATGGGCTTTTAGCACTTCACCAAGTACAACACCTTCTAATATCCCAAAGGCCACCTGATTAATAAAATGGCCGGCTCCCATTACTGCATCTATTCTGCCAGTACCCGCGAGTATGCCCCCTTGCACAGCACCGCCAACCGTATGAACAGCAATGAGAGAGTAAAATGCAAGACGCTGGTCTTCCTCGGAAACCTTTACGCCAGACATTTCTAAATCCATCATATATGTTGTCCAAGCCATGACCCCCTGCACAAGCCCAACTACCCCTCCAACAAATGCTCCTGCGAAAACTGGATGTTCGCCATTAAAGTCCACCAGGTTTAACGGATTGTTCCAGCAATACAAATATTTGTGAAGGGTCGCAGGTTCAGTGAATCTTCCTGCTGCCGGATCGCGGCTGATAAAGCGCATCATGGCGGGGTCGTATTGGCGGGCGCGGAGATGGTATTGGTCGATCTCGGCGTCGTGCCACTGGCCGGTGAACTTCCACGGGTTGGCAATCGTCTCGATGCACTGGCCGTCGTAGAAGCTCCCAAACGGCGTATAGGTAGTGC
>DSDR01000281.1 GCA_011048645.1 Phycisphaerales bacterium | reverse complement strand
TCGCTGACGGTGGCCCAGGCGGCCATGGGCGACATCGCTCCCGTACGGCAGACCGACAGCCTCGGAACCCTGTTGCGGCGTTTTTCCGACGGGGAAAATCTGGCCTATCCGGTCGTCGATGCGGACGGAAAAATGACCGGTTTGGTCACCCTGGCTCACCTGAAAGATTTGTTAACCAGCAGCGATTGCTGGGATTGGATGGTCGTCGCCGATGTGATGGTCTCAGATATGCAGGGGGTATCCGAGTCCGTGCCGTTGGCAGCGGCGTTAAAACTCATCGAAGATACCGGCTGTGAGCAGATACCGGTGCTCAGCGAACCGACCGGTCGCCCCGTCGGCATCCTCGACCTGCGGCACGCCAAAAAAATCGTGCATCAGGAATTGATTCGTCTTCAGACGCGCACCTGACAGACTCGACGGTTCATCAGACGAATCCCGAAGCGGCAACAGAAAGACGCGGACTCGATCGCATCAAAGATCGAACGGATATAGTGCAATCGATTTCAAACGAGGAAATACGATGGCCAAAAAGAGTCTCTCTCTGAATGATCTGCTGATGGATAAGCTGCCTTCGACTTTGGCAAGCAAAGGATTTGCCTGGCGTCAGGAGCTGTTGCTGTATGGGTTGGCCGTCGTCATCGGCCTGCTGACCGCGCTGGCGGCGGTGGGGTTCAATGGACTGATTGAATGGGTCGATGCGCTCTGTTACGGGTCGGATTCGACGCCGGGCATTTACGGGGAACGCTATTTTCTGCTGTTCATTCTGCCGGCGGCGGGCGCCTTGCTGGTCGGTCTGATCGCTCATTTCTACTCCCGCGAGGCCGTCGGACACGGCGTGCCCGAAGTGATGGATGCGATTGTTCGGCGCGACTGCAAGATCAAAATTCATGTCGCATTGGCTCGCATCATCACCGCCGCACTGACCATCGGCTCCGGCGGCTCGGCCGGCCCCGAAGGGCCGATTATTCAGATCGGGGCGGCCATTGCCTCCTCGTCCGGACGCTTCTTTCGCGTGGTGCGGTATCATTTACCCGTCCTGATTGCCTGCGGCGCGGCCGCCGGCGTGGCGGCGATTTTCCACGCACCGATTGCCGGCGTCCTGTTTGCAATGGAGGTTTTCCTTCGCGACATCAATTTCAAAACCCTTTCGCCGGTTCTCATTGCCTCGGTCATCAGCCGGGTCGTGGTCACCACATTGCTCGGAGCCGATCAGGCCATTTTCCCGCTGGGCGACTTGGCGATATATACCTTTCACTGGCTTGAGCTGGGCAATTATATTGTGCTGGGCTTTATTTGTGCGGCAGTCGCGGTGGCGTTTATTCGATTGCTGACCTACGCTGAGGAATGGTTCGAAAAACGGAACATCCCGGAAGTCTTTAAGCCGATGCTCGGCGGATTGGCCCTCGGCGTGGTCGGGCTGGCAACGGTCATCGCGATTCGCGGGGCGGTACGCGGTGAGCCGATTATCTTCGGCAAAGGCTATTCGTTTGTCGGATTGTGCATCGGAACGGCTCACGCCGAACGGTTTGCGGACTTTCAAATAACCATCGGGATTCTGGTCGTGCTGCTCATTGCCAAGATTCTCGCCACGTGTCTGACGCTCGGCAGCGGCGCCTCCGGCGGAGTCTTTGCCCCGTCGCTGTTTATGGGCGCGGCAACCGGCTATGCATTCGGGCTGCTGGTTCAGCGATTCGGCTTCTTTCCCGACGTCAGCCCGTCGGCCTACAGCGTCGTCGGGATGGCCTCGGTTGTGGCCGCCACAACCCACGCCCCGATGGCGGCGATTGTGATGTTGTTTGAGATTACACATAATTATCGAATTATTCTGCCGGTGATGTTTTCCTGTACGGTGGCCTTGTTGATTGCGCGGCTCTTTTGCGCCCAATCAGTGGCCACGCTGAGGCTTCAGCATCGCGGCGTGCAATTCGGCGTGCACGCACGAACGGCGATGCTCAGGCGGTTTACCGTGCGGGATATTATGGAAGACGGCGCGGTCATCGTCCGAGGCGATAGGCCCATTCAGGAGATTATCATCCAGACCGCTGATGAGGATGCGGCCGATTTTGTCGTGCTCGACAAAAACGGGCGATATACAGGGCTGCTGTGTGAAAAAGACCTGCGCAATACCTTGCTGCATCCTGAAGCGATCCCCCTGATCGTCGGCGATGAACTGGCCCGTCCCGATGTGCCGGTGGTTTCGCCGGATGATACGCTTGACGCCGTTCTGGAGATTTTCAGCCGACTGGATGTCAACAGCCTGCCGGTATCCGACGGCGCCAAGCCGCCGAATTATATCGGGATGGTTACGCGAGCGGCCCTGATGCGCCGGTATATGAGCGAATTGCAGAACGGCGGCTGAGCCGGCTTGGCAGGGGCTCAAAATCGCCCTTTCCAATCGCCGTCGCTTTCGGGTATAATACCCTTTTCCAAAAATCGCCTTAACTTATCTTTTATTGTGTTGGTATCAGGAACAAAGGCAAAGGATAATGCAGAACAAACAAAATACTCACATGGATCTTCAGCGTCTTGAAAAGGCGGCCCTTGAAATTCTTGAAGCGGTCGGTGAAAATCCGCAGCGGGAAGGTCTCAGAGAAACGCCGCAGCGGGTTGCGCGGATGTTTGCCGAACTGCTGGCGGGAATGAATCACGACCCCGGTGAATATGTCGGCACGATTTTTCACGAAAAATACGACGAAATCGTCTTGCTGAAAAATATCCCGTTTTACAGCATTTGCGAACATCATTTAATGCCGTTTATCGGCAAGGCTCACGTCGCCTATCTGCCCGATGGCAAGGTGCTTGGCATCAGCAAATTGGCTCGAGTCGTCGATGCCTTTGCCCGTCGGCTTCAGCTTCAGGAACGGCTGACCGATCAGATCGCCGATTTTCTCATGCAAAAACTCAACCCGCAGGGCGTCAGCGTCGTGCTCGAGGCGTCGCATAGTTGTATGACGATACGCGGCATCCGAAAACCCGGCTCCATGATGGTCACCAGCGCCTTGCGCGGCATCTTCAAACGTGACCCGCGCAGCCGAGCCGAGGTGCTGGCCCTGATTCACGGCGACAGGCACTGATATGCATCGGCTGAATCGTCAAATACGGTTTTCCATCAATCCGTTCGCCCAAGCGCCTGCGGGCGACAACTCCTATGCATCCAAACCCTGCGGCAGCGGGCTGAGCTTCTATCTGGCGTTGTGGGTTGAGTTGGCCGCCGCTCTTGATCCGGATACAGGATTTGTCGTGAACGTTTCTCGGATCGATCAGGCGGTTCGCCGCCGGGCGATTCCCTTGTTTGATGAGGCGATTCGACAAGCCTGTGCTCAGGGCAAATCGGTGATGCTGGCCGATTTAAGCAGGCTGCTCCGGACGGCCTGGCCGCGGATACAAAGTGACTTTTCGCGGCCCCGGCTGACACGGCTGGGGCTGGAACTCAATCCCTATCGCACCATTCAACTCAACGCGGAGGACAGCGACGTGATGATTTTCAGTGAAAAATTCGAATTTGCGGCGATGCACCAGCTCTGGAACACCCGGTTTGACGACGCGACCAATACGGAATTATTCGGCAAGTGTGC
>DSDR01000159.1 GCA_011048645.1 Phycisphaerales bacterium | reverse complement strand
GCGAAGCAGAATGATAATCAATGCGGTTGAACGCAAAAACCCCGACAATTCGTCCAGCACCGGCGGGAAGGCGTCCTGAAACAAGACCGACAGCCCAATCCCCCACAGCGTCATCCCCAAAACACCCGGCAAACGTAACGCGGAAAACAGCTTGCCGGCCGCATACCCGCCGATTAGAATCAACAAAATCACCGCGTTTAAGCTCATCTAAGACTCCTGCGCAGACGTTACCTATCCATTCTAAGTGTACAGGAGTCATCAGCCACCGCGGCGGTTATACGGCGAACCCCATCGCCGAAAAATACTATACCATGAATACAGAACAAGTCAAATGTGAATTCGTTGCGTCATCTTATTGACGCAGCGGCAATCGACAGGTCTTGAAAGGGATTTGTTGCGGTTTGTGCTTGATTTTGTGGTTTGGGTCGCTATAATTTTTTGCCCGTAAACACAAACAATCGAACTGTTAATCCGAATTGTGAGAAAGGTTGAACAATGGCCAATGCAATCGTCAGCCAGTCCGGCGGACCGACCGGCGTGATCAATGCGTCGCTTGTGGGCGTTATCGAGCAGGCCTGCAAACAAAAAGAGATCGACAATCTGTACGGGGCGATTCACGCGGTCGCCGGCATCGTCAAGGAACATTTTATAGATTTAAAGCAGATTCCAGCCGGAACGCTGGAGCGTGTGGCCGGCTCGCCGTCGTCGGCATTAGGCTCCAGTCGGGACAAACCCGATGCAGCCTATTGTGAAAAGATTCTGGCCGTGTTCAAGAAACGCGACATCCGCTATTTCTACTACATCGGCGGTAACGACTCGGCCAATACCTGCCATATCATCAATGAAATGGCGCAACAGAGCGGCTATGAGCTGCGGGCGTTTCACGTGCCCAAGACCGTCGATAACGATCTGCTGGTGACCGACCATTGCCCGGGATACGGCACGGCAGCGAAGTTCGTGGCCTGCGCCCTGATGGGCGACGATTTGGACAACCGCGCCCTGCCCGGCGTCAAGATTGACGTGATTATGGGACGGCACGCAGGGTTTCTGACCGGCGCTGCCGTATTGGCCAAACAGCGTGAAGACGATGGCCCGCATCTGATTTACATTCCCGAACGTCCGGTAACAATGGAAAAATTCATGGCTGATATCGAGGCCTGCTACAAAAAACACGGTCGCTGCGTTGTGGCAGTCAGCGAGGGCATCTGCGATACCGACCACGTGACCTGGGCTGAGCGTCTGGCCGAAAACGCCGAGCGCGACGCACACGGCAACGTCCAGCTTTCGGGAACCGGCGCACTGGCCGATTTTCTGGCCGGACAGGTCAAGAGCAAGCTGAGTATCAAACGTGTCCGCGCCGATACGTTCGGGTATCTGCAGCGCAGCTTTGCCGGATTGCAGTCGTCCGTTGACGCCCAAGAGGCGCGCCAGTGCGGCCGTTTGGCGGTGCAGTGGTCGATGAAGGAAGACAACGGGTCGGTGGCGATCAAACGCACCGGTACTGGTATCAATTATGCGGCCGATTATTTCCGCACCGATCTGAAGAACGTGGCTGAGAAGACCAAGTCCGTGCCCGACGAGTTCATCAACGCCGAGGGCAACGGAATGACGCCGGCTTTTGTCGATTATGCCCTCCCGCTGGTTGGGGAACTGCCCAAGACCGAATACCTGGGTACCTATCCCAAGGTGTAACGCCTATTGAATGCAGCCGTATTTGCGCCCGTCGGATTGCCTCCGACGGGCTTTTTGCATTGAAAAACGCCCAATAGATAGTGGAAATCTCCACATCAGCCGCTATAATACCCTCCGTTGCCGTGTTAAAACCGGCACGAAGTCCGAAATGGAACCTTAGTCATCAGTGGAAAGCAGACTATGCGATACAGTCAAACTCTGATTCCGACCGTCAAAGAAGTGCCCGCGGATGCGGAGATCATCAGTCATCAGCTTATGGTTCGCGCGGGTTTGATGCGCAAACTAGCCAGCGGTACGTATATTTATCTGCCTGCGGGCTGCCGAATGATGCAGAAGGTGATGCAGATCGTCCGGGAAGAGATGAACGCCGCCGGCGCTCAGGAAATCGTGATGCCGATCATCCAGCCGCTGGAGTTGTGGCAGCGGACCGGGCGCGATGTGGACTACGGCGAAACGCTGGGGTGTTTTACCGACCGCCACGGCCGCGGGAATGTTCTGTCGCCGACGGCGGAGGAAGGCTTTACGTATTTGGCCGCCTGCGAAATCAAATCCTACAGGCAACTTCCGATGAATCTTTATCAGATCAACACCAAGTACCGCGATGAATTCCGTCCGCGATTCGGTGTGTTGCGGTCGCGCGAGTTTATGATGAAAGACGCCTACAGCTTTCATGCGACGGAGGAGTGTCTTCATAAGACCTATATGGCGATGTATAACGCCTATTGTCGCGTTTTTTCGCGGTGCGGGCTGGATTACGTCGTTGTGCAAGCCGAGTCCGGCGAGATGGGCGGGTCCGGATCGCATCAATTCACCATACCGTGCGACAACGGCGAGGATGTGATCGTCTATACCGAGGATAACACGCAGGCCTGGAATATCGAAAAGGCGCCCGTCGATCCGCTCAGCAAACAGCCGCCCGTCGAGGTCGGGCCGGTGGAGCTGTTCCATACGCCTAATGCAGGTAAGATCGACGACGCCTGTGCGTATATGAAGGTCACGCCCGATCAGCTCATCAAGACCCTGATTTATAAGAGCGGCGAAGCGCTGATCGTTGTGCTCGTGCGCGGCGACCACGAGGTCAATCCCGAAAAGCTGACCGGTCTGATGGACGGCTCGCCTATTGAGATGGCAGACGAAGACGATATTGTCAACCTCACGGGGGCGGCGATCGGGTTTGCCGGGCCGGTGGGGTTGTGCGATAAGGCGGCGCACGTTTTTATCGACTATGGAGTAGCGGCAATGGCTGTCGGAGCGACCGGCGCCAATAAGACCGACTACCATATTATGAATGTCGTGCCGGGGCGTGATTTTCCGCTGGCCGGCGACACTATCCATATTGTCGATGTCCGTAACGCCGTCGAGGGCGATACTTATGAAGGCAAGAAGCTGCTGTTCAGGCGCGGCATTGAGGTCGGACAGGTCTTCAAACTCGGCGTCAAATACAGTACCCGACTGGACGGGCGCTTTCTTGACGCCGACGGGACTGAAAAGCCGCTGCTGATGGGCTGTTATGGTATCGGCATCAACCGCATCATCGCCGCGGCCATTGAGAACGGCCACGATGAGAACGGGATGATTCTGCCGATTTCGATCGCACCGTGGGAGGTTATCGTCACCCCTGCCGCACCGGATGAGGCGGTGATGCGAGCAGCAGAACAGGTCTATGACGCGCTGCGCGAAAAGGGTGTCGAGGTGCTGCTGGACGACCGCGATCTTCGCGCCGGCGTCAAATTCAAAGACGCCGATTTGCTGGGCATCCCCCTGCGCGTGACCATCGGCAAGAAATCACTGGCTGACGGCCAGGTGGAAATCAAATGCCGCACTGAGAAAGAGGCCGCGCGTGTGCCGCTCAATCAGGCGGCCGAGGCCGTTGTCCGTCAAATCG
>DSDR01000363.1 GCA_011048645.1 Phycisphaerales bacterium | reverse complement strand
TCGGCGTCAGCCAGGGGTCGGACAAGTTGACCTCCGGCATATCAAGGCCAAGTTGTTCGACATAGCAGCGAATGTAAAAGCGGCTGATGTGTTCGTCGGTGTCTTGCGGCGGCGTCATCGGCAGCAGGGTAACCTCGGCCGAGTGGCTGCAATGTACTGTCAGCAGCAGATTCTGTTCGAAATCCGGATGGTCGGCGCCGAGAAAGCTGACGATCTGCTCATAGCCCTGAAACGTCGTAATCAGCCGGTCGGGGTCGTCGAGCGTGAATTGACTGGTCGGCGTAAACAGCCGATACAGCGGGGCCGAATCGAACGGTCGCACATAATCAATACAAGACCGTCGCGGATAGAATCCGACTGCCTCAAGCCGTCCCATATAGTGCACCTGATCCAGCCCGCAGACCTGCTTCATCATCGCCGCCAGCGGCAGCGTCAAGAGACAATCGCCGATGGCGCCGGAGTGCAGTATCAATCCTTTTCGCGGTTCGGCGCAGGGTATCATAGATCTTGCGGGTAAATTACGATTCGGTCGTGCATCAGGGCGATAATGTCGGCGGCGCCGTTGCCGGTGACGTCGGCGATCAGCAGTTCGCGCGGCTCGGCCAGTCCCATTGGCGGCTCACGGTCGAAACTTTTCTGCTCAAACAGTTTGAACCGAGTTCCCTGAAGGATACGAACGGTCTGATCCGTGAAATCGTAGGTCAGGATGTCCAGATAGTTTTTGCGGAACTCCACCAGGACGATGTCGTCTCGGCCGTCTGAATTGACATCGCCGACGGCAAAGTGGGCGTAGCGTCCGTCGCGAATGCGCGTCTCCCATGAAAACACGTTCTCCAAATCAAAGGCAGCGTCTTGGCTTAGCTGAGCTTTGGGAACGACCAAAGCGATCTTTTCGCCGTCAAACAACACCAGATGTGGGCCGGCGCCGTATAAATCTTCAAACAGCAGTTTGAGTTGGGCGGACGGATTCCATTGGCCGACCGGTACGGTCGTGCTGACGCGGTACGCGCCGCCGTCGTCGGGTTTGAGAATCTGGAGCTGCTGGTTTTTTCTGTCCAGCAGAACCACTTCCAACGTGTCGTCGCCGTCGATGTCGCCCATGGCCGCGGCCATGATTTCATCATCCCGTCCGGCGGCGTTATATTGGTCAAGGATACTCCAGGCGCCGTCCTGTCCGAAGATCAGGGCGCGCGCGAAGTTTTGCTGACTGAGCAGCAATTCCGCTTTTCCGTTTTGGTTGGTATCGGCCGTTGTCAGGGTCTGCCGCGAGGCGGTTTTAATCAGTCCCGATTGGGTTTGCCGGCGCGGGATTGCTTCAAATGTAAACTCGCTGGTTTGACGAATCACCAGCGGTTCTTCATATGCACGGAAAACCAGAATATCCGTCAAACCGTCCTGATCGATGTCCGCGGCCATGATGGCCTGCGGGTTGGACATCAGTTCGTCGAGTTTGAACGGTTCGCCGTGCGGGGCGAGCAGGCCGTTGGAGTCGGTCTTACAGACGCCCAGATATCGGATGTCCTCATCGCTTCGGCCGATATACACGCACTCGGCGCGGCCGTCGCCGTTCATATCCGCCAGGGTCATCGCAACGGGTTCCAAGGGAATGCGAATCGGCGAAGGAAACGTCATTCGCCCGTCCTCAAAGCGGCTGACGCCGATGGTCCGTTCCTGGATGCTCAGCATCACCACGTCGTCGCGTCTGTCGTTGTTCATATCCGCCGCTGCCAGTGCGACGACATTGGCCAGGGCGGGGAAATCTTCCGGCCAGGTCAGGCCCGTCGGGCTGTTGAGAAACAGCGTGATTTTGGCATCGCCGGGGCGACTGATCAGGACATCTTTGCGTCCGTCGCCGTTGACATCGGCTGTGACCATATCGCGTTCGGTGTTTTGGCCGCCGTCGGCCAGCGGATACAGCAGCATCGCATACGCCGCCTCTTCATCATCGGGCAACGCCCTGTGCAGCCGACTGCCGGAAAGCCGTCCGCTGACCCGCTCGATTGACAAAAACCGCTTCGGTTCGTCCAGCATTTCAAAATCCGTAAACGGCTCGGTCTTATAGGGGATAACCGGTCCCAGTCGGCCGTCGTGGCGTCCGAAACGTACATGCAGCGGATAAAGACGATCATTGGTCACGCATACCAGATCATTGTGTCCGTCGCCGTCAAAATCGAGGATGCGGACTTCGAATATCTGAGAATGGGACGGATATTCTATCGGATCGGACAACATGCCGTCGTCTTCCTGCAAAACGATAAACACGGACTTGGCGCCGGCGACGACCAGATCGTCTCTGCCGTCGCCGTTGATATCTCCGCAGGCCAGTGCGCCGCGGCTTCGCAGGCCGTCGCGAATCCGGATCCGTCGCGGGCTTTGCCAGACAAGCCGGTCTTTTTGTCCGGGCGGTTCCTGATAAAAGAGATACAAACCCGGCGGCTCGGCATAGACGGCGATATCGGGGCGGCCGCTGCCGTTCAGGTCGCCGCAGACCATATTGCCCGGCTGGATGGTCAGCAGCATATCCTGCCGTTCGAAACGGCCGAATCCGACCAGTTCATTGACGTGTTCGGCTGTCGTCGTCGGCGTCGTATCGGGATCTTCTTTTTGAATGTACAGCTCGATGCGGCTTCGCTGATTGTTCACCACCGCGATGTCGTTCAGTCCGTTGCCGGTCAGATCACAGACGGTCATACTGTGAATGCCGAAATCGGATTTGAGGATTTCCAGTTCCCCGAATCCGTAGTAATGGGACAGATCAGCGCCGTCCTGAGCTGTCGCGACTGACAGGCCCATCAGCAGCAGCCCCATCCTCAAAAAGCCGTGTTGAATCATTGTCTGCCCTTAACTTTGTGGATTATTCATCGTTTTGACGAAAGATACCGCGAATCGCTTCGCCGGCGCCTTTGCCGATGTCTTCGGCGCCTTCCAGAAGACCTTTGCCGATGTCGCCGGTACCGTCCAGAATACCCTTGCCGATATTCAAGGCCTCGCGGAGCATCTCTTCGCCCGCGCCCAATACGCTTTCGCCCAGATTGTTGAGCATATCCAGCGGCAGCATATCCTTGCCTTCCTCAATGATGCCGCCGGCAATCGCGGCCAGAATGATGCCGGTCAATTGGGCGGCGTCAATTTTTTCTTCGGTTCCGATGTTGGTCAGTGTGATGGGGGAAAGGCGAAGACTGACCGTATCAGCCCGACCGGGAATCGGCAGCAGCTTGGCGTTGACCCGAACGCCGTTGATGTGCAATTCCTTGATTCGGAGGTTTTTGGACGGTTTGTCCCCCGGCGGCGGAGCGTCGGATTTGGGCAGATTGTTGATGACCTCCTGAAGGTTGCTGGTCAGGCCTTTTTGTTCGAGCGTCAGGGTGATGTTGTCAAGCTGGATTTTTTCCATTTCCACCGTGTTGCTGAGCAGACTGCCGATGTTGACCGCCATAGAGCCGTGTTCAAGCGTCAGCAGGTTTGGGTGTTCGTAGCCTTCGGGATTATCGACCACCAGATTGTCCATACTCAGCGTTCCGCCGAAAATCGACAGGGCGGCCTTGTCCAGCCGGACGCCTACTTTCAGTGCATGCTGTGCGCCTCGC
>DSDR01000243.1 GCA_011048645.1 Phycisphaerales bacterium | reverse complement strand
GAACTATACGAAGCGGCAGTATTTGTGCGGTTTCGATGAATTATTGCGGTCTTGACGCGGTTTGGCTTGAAATCGACAGGCTTGGCGGTACACTATAGTGTTTACGGCAATTTTGAAACCGAAACAGGGAGTTATCACATGAGTAAAAATCTTGCAATCGCCGGCGTAACCGGCGCGGTGGGACAGGAATTTTTGACTATTCTGGCCGAGCGGCAGTTCCCGTTCGCTTCGATCAAGATGCTGGCCAGCTCACGGTCGGCGGGCAAAAAAATAACGTTTATGGATAAAGAATACACGGTCGAGGAACTAACCGCCGACAGTTTTGACGGCGTGGACATTGCGCTGTTCTCGGCCGGCGGGGCGCGCAGCCGGGAATTTGCACCGGCGGCGGTCAAGGCCGGGGCCATCGTGGTGGATAATTCCTCGGCATTTCGGATGGACCCGGACGTGCCGCTGGTCGTGCCGGAGGTCAACGCCGAGGCGATCAAACAACACAAAGGGATCATTGCCAACCCGAACTGTTCGACGATCATCGCCAATGTGCCGCTGTGGCCGCTGCACAAGGCCAACCCCGTCAAACGGCTGGTGGTGAGCACCTATCAGGCCGCCAGCGGAGCGGGCCAATCGGCAATGCTTGAGATGATACAGCAGGCACGCGAAGTGCTCGACGGCAAACCCGTGACCTGCAAGACGCTGAAGTATCAGCTTGCGTTCAATGTGTATTGCCACGACTCGAAGATCGGGCCGAACGGCTACAACGAAGAAGAAATGAAGATGGTTCACGAGACGCATAAGATCTTCAGTTGTCCTGAGATGGCTATTACGTGTACCTGTGTGCGTGTGCCGGTGATGCGGACGCACTGTGAGAGTCTGAACATCGAGTTTGCGAACCCGATCACGCCGGATGAGGTGCGAAACCTGCTGGCTGACGCTGCGGGTGTGTCAATCATTGACGACCGTGAGAACAATTATTTCCCGATGCCGGTGGATGCCACGGGCAAGGACGATGTGTTTGTCGGACGGATTCGGCAGGACGAGTCGATTGCCGACAACCGCGGCATCAATCTGTGGATTGCCGGCGACCAGATCCGCAAAGGGGCGGCTCTGAACGCGATTCAGATTGCCGAGCTTCTTTAATTCGCATATAGAAGGCAAAAGTCGGAAGGCAGAAGTCAGAGGGCAGGGGCAGAGGTCAGTTGAAGGCTTCTGTCCTTTTTCGTTTATGAGCAGTCGCAGAATCAAACTGGTTGTCCACTATGACGGCACGGCGTATCACGGCTGGCAAAAGCAGCCGGGGGCGCCGACGATTCAGGGGACGCTCGAAGAGGCGCTTGAAAGACTGTGCGGCGCAGCGGTGAACGTGGTCGGTTCGTCGCGCACGGACGCCGGCGTGCACGCCTTGGGACAGGTCGCCCATTTTGATCTGGACAGCCCCGTCCCCACCGAAAACATCGCACGCGCCCTCAACAACCTGCTGCCGGACGATATCGCCGTTACCGACGCCCAGGATGTGCGGGATGATTTTGACGCCATCCGCAGCACCCGAAGCAAACGGTATCGTTATACGATCTGCACCGGTATGATTCGGCCGGTTCAGCGGATTCGCTATTGCTGGCATCGGCCGGGGCCGCTGGATGTGCCGGCTATGCAGTCCGCTGCGGCGCAGCTCGTGGGAACGCACGATTTCAAATCCTTTGCCTCGGCAGCCGATACCCGTGAAAGTTCGGTGCGAACGGTGCTGGAATGCACCGTCCTGCAAAAAGACGATGAAATTTTTGTGGATGTTGCGGCGACGGGTTTTCTATATAATATGGTCAGAAACATCGTCGGTACGCTGGTCGAAATCGGCCGGGGCCGATGGGCGCCGGAACAGATCGACCGCATCCTGGCGGCCAAAGACCGCGCCGCCGCCGGCCCCATCGCACCGGCGTCGGGATTATGCCTGATGGACATTCAATATTAAAAATCTAATGAATGAAATTTGCTTTCGGTCGGGTTCTTTATGCATATCATTCATATCATCACACGTTTGATTCTCGGCGGGGCACAGGAAAACACGCTGATTACCTGCAAGCTGCTCGCGCAGCGCGGCCATCGGGTTACGCTGATTACCGGCCCTGCAATCGGTCCGGAAGGAGCATTGTATGAGCAGACGCAAAACGCCGGCTATGAGGTCATTGTACTCAATGAACTGATTCGGCCCATCCGATTTCATCGTGATTTAAAGGCGTATTTCAAACTCAAGCAGACGCTGCGGCGACTTGAGCCGGACATTGTACATACCCACTCGGCCAAGGCGGGTATTCTGGGGCGCTTCGCAGGTTGGTCGCTGAAGGGCAAACTGCCCGGCAAGCCTCGTACATTGCCGCGGGTTGTGCATACGGTTCACGGGCTGGCATTTCATCCCTATCAAAGTCATTTGCTTAATGCCCTGTATATTCTCATTGAGCGCGCCGCCGGTAAACGCACCGATACGTTCATTACGGTGGCCGATACAATGACCGAAAAGGCCAAAGCCGCCGGTATCGGTCTTGATAAGCCCTGGACGACGGCGTATTCGGCCATTGAAGAGGAAGCGTTCTTAACACCGCCGTCTGAAGCACAGATCATCGAATTTCGTCAGAGCCGCCAAATTCCCCTTGACGCAACGGTATTTGTCTGCATCGCACGGATTGCCGAGCTGAAAGGACACGAGTACATTATCGAATCGGCCAGGCGGCTGCGTCGAGAATACCCCAATTGTTACTGGCTGTTCGTCGGCGACGGCGAATTGACCGAAGCAACAAAGGCCAAAATCCACAGCGAAGGCTTGCAGGATTGCTTTCGCTTCACCGGTCTTGTGCCGCCGGACGAAATTCCGACGATTCTTCACGCCTCGGATATACTGGTGCATTGTTCGCTGCGTGAGGGCTTGGCGCGGGTGTTGCCGCAGGCGATGCTGTGCGGCAAGCCGGTAATCAGTTTTGATATTGACGGAGCCAAAGAAGTGGTTACGCCGCAGACAGGGTTTCTGACCGAACCGGAGAACGTTGGGCAGTTGATTCAGGCCTGTCAAAAACTGCTGGATAATTCGGCACTGAGCCGTTGGCTGGGAGAAAACGGCCGCACCTTTGTCAAAGAAAAATTTGCACCTGCGACAATGGTGGATATCATAGAACAGGTGTACTGCGATATAGTGAAAAGCGGATGATTTTCGTGAGTTTTGTGTTTTATATTTCGAATAGTTGGCGGGGTATGCAATTATTTGAATCATTAAGAAGGAATGCCGACGATGGATCGAAAATTAGTCAAACGGCGAAGCGAATATGTATGGGACGTAGAGCGGGTCGGCGCGATGCGGGCGCCGGGAACCATCTATGCATCCGAAACGCTCATCCACGCGATGGATGATATGGTCGTTCAGCAGGTGCGTAATGTCGCAACACTGCCGGGGATCGTGGGCGGCTCGTTCGCCATGCCTGATGCGCATTGGGGGTATGGCTTTTGCATCGGGGGCGTGGCGGCCTTTGATCCGAATCGCGGCGGCGTGGTCAGCGCCGGCGGCGTCGGATTTGACATCGCCTGCGGGGTGCGGACATTGCACACCGGACTGAAAGCT
>DSDR01000354.1 GCA_011048645.1 Phycisphaerales bacterium | reverse complement strand
GTCCCGTCGCCCTTCAGCATAAAACCGATATGACCGATTTCGTCCCGCCCGTCGCCCGTTACATCCACGATGCGAATATTGTGGCCGTCGTGATAATTCCCCGAATCGCGATTCCATTTCCATTTTTGTGTCAGCGACTGCCCGTCAAAATCCCACGCGCAGATCATCATATTGAAGGCGCCCGAGCCGATGCGGTTTTTCATGGATGCAATGATGCTGGGCGTACGGCCGTTCAAATAGCCGATGCCCATTTGAGCGGCCATCGGTCCATCGGCAATGTAATCGGTCGGAATCTGTATTCTGGCTCTCTCGGCTCCCGTCATGCCGTCCAGCACAGAGATGAACTGAACATTGTTATTGGAGTGGACCAGTGTGCTGCCGTCGCCAAACGTGACTCCGTTGGCCGTTCGGATCACGACTTCAGCCTTGCCGTCACAATCGAGGTCATAGACGGTAACGCCGTCCCAGTGCCCCACGTCAATCGTCGCCGATCCCGGTTCAATGTTGTAGGTATCCGTACTGTTGGGGCCAAGATTCACGACCCACAACCGCGTACCGTCGCGGGTGAAGGCCTCAAGCTTTTGGGGGCACCCTTGCCAATTCAGGCGATCGACAACAAAATCATACTCGCCGTCGCCGGTTAAATCGCCGACCCACACGAAATGAATCTGATCGGTGTCCCCGCCGCTGAGGGGTACGACCACACACGGCTGCACGGGGGTGTTTGCAGCCAGCGTAAACGCACCACTGGCTTCCAGCTCCTGACCGCTGATGACCGGACGTACAAAATAAGAAATCGGCTGGGTAAACGAAATCCCGGTGTCCTGATAGTTCGTCCCGCCGGTCAGGGGCGTGCTGTTGACGCGAATCGGATTGCCGTCGCCGACTTTTCGGTACAAATTAAAGGCGATATCTTCGGGATCCGTCCCCAGCAGCCGCCAGGAGATAAACGCCTGATTCGACGCCGAACAGGTGGCGACTACGCCGCGGCCAAGGTTTTCCATTATTCGCCCCCTCTCGGAAACCGAAAACTGCCAGATCGCGGCGGAATGAAGCTCATCCGATTCATACCCCTCAACGACCCAGGTGTAGTGTTGCGGTGCGGCCAGCGGCAGCATCTGCTGTGGAATGAACGCGCTGACATCTCTGTCCGGATTATCAATCACCGCAATCTTTGTCAGCAGAGATTGATAGGTGGTTTCATCCGCGTCCCCGGGGCCGAACCACACGTCATATCGATCAATCCCCCAGCCTTTCCAGCTCAAGCGCGAAAGCATTTGGCCGGTGATCGTATCGCCGTCCTTTGGCCAGGGATCCGTCGCACGGGGGGAATTGGCCGGGACATAAGTGATCTGCAGCGCCGGGCGATAGCTGTGCTCGGGATTTTCTCTGGTCGCCAGTCCATAACCTCTGCCGCCGCCGTCCCGCTGGCGGATAATAAAGGTCGCAAGGCCGTTGTCATCGACGCGGCTCTGGAGAAAATCAACCAGAGGCTGTCCCGTCAACGTCATCGTGGTTCCCGTATGATACGTTCCTCCGGCGATGCTTTCGGTCGTTCCTGCGCCGTCATTGGCGTCCAGATTGATGATTCTGGAAAAATCCATGGTCCCCCCGCCGTCAGCCCAGTTGACCTCCAGACCGGTGTTGCCTTTATTCAGAACCGCTTCGTTCCAGTCCTGCGGGGTATTGCCGGCTGCGTTGTCCAGACCATACGCGGCAAAACGACCCGTTGTGAGGTTGTCGTTTCGCGGCGCGCCGCCGGAGACGGTCATCACCAGTTGAGCATTGACCACCGTATGAATATCAAGAGACCTGAGATCGAAGCGGACATAGCCCATATGATAGACATTCGACGCGCCGTAGATATACATATACGGATCCGAACCATAGGTATTGGACGCATCTCGAAGACCCGTATCCGCGACACTGGTCAGTGTTGCCGTTTGCTCTGCCGAACACAGTACCGACAGCAGCGATCCCATCACGAGCATTGCCGAACCGATTGTCTTCATAATACCCCCCCGAGTCATTGATTGCGTTGCTGTTTATTCATTTTTTTTGACTTTGACTATAATTTAATGCAAAACCCAAGCTGTTCCTTACGCCTATTGGAGGATCAAAAGCGGCCTGCCGAACAGACCCCAGTCGGATCGGATGGCATTTTCGTCCTGCGGCCCCTCGCGAACGCTGCCGTCCGTGACCATCAGCGTCAAAAATCGATCCTGATCGTAAATTTCAATATTCACTTCAACCGCCTCTCCCCGGTGCATCGGCTCGACATTGGTGTACCGCACCTGACCGTCAATCAGCACCCAGAAATCCGCGATGTACAGCTTATTCGGAGCGGAATCACTGACGCCGATTTCGGACTGAAAACGCACAATCCGCGTACCCGGTAAACGGGATCGAAACGAGTGCAGATCAAACGTGATTCCCGTATTGGAATGCATAAAAATGCAGGGATTGTCTTTCGACGCATAATTTATCTGATTCAGATACAGCGGATAATGTTTCTGGTCATTGATCATCCTGCCCATCGACGTATTCGAAATATCCGCATAAAAGTAACCGCTCGTCGGAGGGCATTCGGCAAAAACGTGTCCGGCTGTAGTCACCACCTGTTCGTCGGTTCCGTTCGGGATGAACACCCCATCGACAAAAATGTTTGAATCCACCGGCGTATAAACATTGCTGTGTTTTCGTCTTTGCACCTCGGCCTTTCGAACAGCGCCGCTGACGGGATTGATGCCGACGCCCTGATCGCCTGTTCCAAAGCCGTTGCCGCCGCCGACGACATCGGCCAGATGAATGACTTTTCGGCCGCGCCAGATCAGGCCGGTCAGCGAATCAATGTTTTGAGCAAAAACATCCTGGCGCAGCGGTATATCCGCAATGGTTTGACCGGTATGATCGACGCGGAGTGCACGCCCCGAAGACAAGGTTGTCGGCTGCTTGGGATTTTGATCCCCTCCCGCAATAACAAGGGCTTTGCCGTCGAACATGTGCAATTCCGTTTCGCCCTTCACATCGGCATACACCCCGAATCGGGTGCCCAAATCGATGATTTTGGAATTGCTCGTCTGAACGGCAAAACCGCCGCCGTTCTCAGACACGTCGGCAAACAACCGTCCATACGTCAGTACAATCTCATCGGTACCGGCAAATCGAAACTGCGCCGGGGCTTCAAGAAGGACGGTAACGCCTTTATCGGAGCGAAGCCTGACGATGCCTCTTTGCACTTCAATCAATTCAGAGGACGCCATGAGACGCCCCCCCTTTCGCGGCGCGATGGAAGAGGACCATTGCAGGTCGATGGAGTCCGTAATGGTCGCCACCTCATAGCCCAAAGGCGGGCGCACATAGACATAGAGCACCATCAGCAACATCGCCGCCAATGCCGCCGTGGCCGCCCACACACTGGGCGGTAAAGGCTTGCTTTTTTCTTTGAGCATTGCCTTACGCTGACGGACATTGGTAACCCGTTCAGGCTGTTGTGGCGTTTTTTCAATTTGTATGGGGTCGGCCTGCTTTTCATCCTGCGACAACGCCTGCCACAACGCACTGTCAAACGACTCATCGATGTCTATCTCAAGCCGCTGG
>DSDR01000283.1 GCA_011048645.1 Phycisphaerales bacterium | reverse complement strand
TCATCCTGTTGGCTGCGGTCCTGTCAGGCCGACCGTTGACGAAAACAGACAATGACGTTCAGGCGGTGACGGGCGAAACATTGAAATGCCCGCACTGCGGCAGCAGCCAACTGACCTTGCTTGAGCGACTGCCCAGACCCCGCTCACGCAGTCCATAAACCGACCTATCAACCTGCCTTTCGTAAGCGCAGAACATCCCGATTCACGTAAAACAATGAGCCGATTCTAACACCCTGCATCAGGCCATCGCTGAAGGTGCGCAATCATGCACGATTTAGCCTATAAAAAACGACAAACACAGCCAGAATTCGCCTTTCAATCCTCAATGCGACCGCCCGACAAGCCCGCAATCTCATCCCATGCAGGCCAAAACCGCACACAACACCGCCGCGCGTTCAGTGCAACCAGGTTTTCGAGGTGGTAAAACACCTCGAAAAACCATTATTCGTTATCCCGGTCTGGCCAACCGGATTGCCGGCGAGTATTCCGGCCGTCTGAGTAACGACGGCGAACGAATCACCCTGATCGATTCGATCAACGGTGTGATCGCCGATTTCGAATACAATGACAGCTTCGGCTGGCCGGCCGCGGCGGACGGAGCAGGCCATTCACTCGTGCCGCTTGAGACGGCCCTGCCCGGTCAGCCCGATGGCTCGTTGAACTATAACGGCAACTGGCGGCAAAGCACACGCATCCACGGTTCTCCCGGCGCCGATGATCCGGAACCTGCGGCAAGTCTGCTGGTCAACGAGGTGATGGCGCATACGGATTATCCAAATTCGCAATTGACCAGCAACGACTGGATTGAGCTGTACAATCCGACCGGCGCCGATATGGCTTACGACGACCGGTGGTATCTCAGCGATGACCCGACCAATTTGAAGAAATGGGCTTTGCCGGCGGGGGTGGTTCCGGCCGGCGGATGGGTCAGCTTTGATCAGGTATCCGGCTTCAATTTCGGACTGTCCAAAGAAGGCGAATACGTCTTTTTGTCGTATCTGCCCGGAACCGCCGAAGATCGCGTGGTCGATTGCCTCAAATTCGGCGGCCAGGAAAACAGCATCTCCTGGGGACGATTCCCCGACGGCGACTCACGCTGGTTCTTCCTCGCTGCGCCGGGCACACGCGGCGCGGCCAACGCCGATCCGATTCAGCCGCCCGTGGTCATCAGCGAAATCATGTACCATCCGACACGCGATACCGACGACGATGAATATCTTGAACTGTACAACCCGACCGACGCAACGGTCAATCTGTATAATCAGGAAGGTTCCTGGCGATTGGACAGCGGTATTTCTTACATCTTTCCCATGCAACTCAGTATTCCCGCCGGCGGCAGAATCGTCGTCGTCGGATTTGATCCGGCAGTGGAAACCGCCCGACTGACAGCGTTTAATACGACCTACGGATCCACCCTCACGGCGGGGACAGACATCTTCGGGCCGTGGTCGGGCAATTTGTCCAACAGCGGCGAGCGAATCGACCTGCAGGAACCTCAGGATATGGGAACATGGTGGATTACCGTCGATCAGGTCATTTACAGCGATTATTCGCCCTGGCCGGTCAGTCCCGACGGATACGGGGAGGCTTTGATGCGTCTCTCATCAGCGCCGACCGCATCCGGAAATGATCCGGCCAACTGGACGGCTGCGCCCCCCTCGCCGGGAGACTGATCCGGTCTGATGGGTTTACGGGAAAGAACAGAGCCGAACGCCGCCCCGGTCAATAAAAATGGAGTTGTGAAGACACCACGATGTCGTTTCACAACTCCTTTTTTTTGAACCACCGATTAAGCGATTTCCACCAGTGTAATATCAAATGTCAAATCTTCCCCCGCCAGGGCGTGATTGGTGTCGAGCGTCACGTTTTCATCGTCCAGCGCCGCCACTTTGACCAGCAGGCGCTGGCCGTCGCGTGTGCCGACTTCAATCGTGTCGCCGACCTTCAATTCCATATCCGGCGGGACCTGACCGCGGCTGACCGGAATCACACGCTCATCAAGCCGCGGGCCGTAGGCGTTCTCGGCCGGAATCGTGATGGTCTTTGTCTCGTTGACTTCCATCCCGACGGCCGCATTTTCAAAATCAGGGATTAACTGCCCGTCTCCAATCTTGTATTGGAGCGGTTCACGTTCAACTGAACTGTCAAACACTGTGCCGTCGTCCAGTTTTCCGGTATAATGGACCTTTACCACATCGCCGGCTTGTGCCTTGGTCGTCATACTGACATCCTTTCTTGTCTGAACTCATTTACACCCCGCAGTATCACAGACCCGCCTGGCAATTGCAAAGTTTTTTTCAACATTTCACATTTCACTCTGTTTTCGGCGATTGCAGCCATTGCGAAGCCAAAACAGCAAGATCGCAAAGATTCACAATGCCGTCGCCGCCGATGGGCGCAATATCCATCGGGGTATCTGCCGCCAACCAGGATCCGGCCAACTGGCGCAGATCCGGCACATCCACCACCCCGCTGCCTGTAAAATCGGCCGGCAGCGTCTTGCCAAGCCACACCGGCCCGACGCCCGTATCGGTCAGGATAAACGGACGAATCCGACCGTCGGGTTCATAGATCAGCTCTTCAATGGCGATGGAACGCGAACCGGAATACGGCCCCGACCCGGTGCGGTTATTCCACCGATGATAAAAGATATACCACTGCCCCATAGCCGGATTATACAGAATGGAGTGGTGTCCCGGCCCTTTGTGAAAGCCGTCGCTGACCATCAATGCGCCGCGATACGTCCACGGGCCGACCGGGCTGTTCGCTGTACAGTAGTGCACCGAATACGTATCGCTGTTCCATCCGCCGTGGCTGTACGACAAATAGTAAATCCCGTTGCGCGTGTGCATAAACGCCCCTTCCGTAAAATAGGGCGGATTCTGCACCGGAACCTCGCGGGCAAAACTGATCATATCATCGTTCAGTTCAAAGACGCGCAGCCGGGAGCCGGCGCTGCCGCCGACGTACAGATAAGAAAGATCGGTTTTCGGGTCTGTAAAGGCCATCGCATCAATCGCCTCAAACGTCGGGTCGTTGTTGTCCGACAGTAGCGGCTGTCCGCTGTCGATAAACGGCCCCGCCGGAGAATCACTCCAGGCCACCCCGATATGCGAGGGCTTGGGGCCGACCGAATAATAGAAATAATACGTGCCGTTTTTCTCAATCACTCCCGGCGCCCAAGCGTGCTTGTCGTCGGGAATCCACGAAATAGTGCGAAAATTCAAAATCGGCCCGTGCGTTTGCCAATTGACTAAATCCTTTGAATAATACGCATAAAACCGCGTTCGCGGCCCGGAGGTGGGATACACCCACACGGTCTTATCGACCAGCAGCACATCCGGATCGGCGCCGTCCATCACGGGATTGCGATCGACGGTCGGTTTGGGCATCATCAAAAACTGTTCCGGGCTCAGCGCCGCCGCGGCGATGCGCACCTCGTCAATATATCCATACGCGCGATCGGTATGCGACCCGTTCCACAGTCCGCGCCCGACTGACCAGCCGCCGGCGTGCCAGTTGCTGCCGCTGGTCGTGCCTTTGGCCAGCGCCGTATCGGGGCTGCCGCTGAGCGTCAAATCGGTTTGCGCCACAAGGTGCGGGTCGGTCCCT
>DSDR01000161.1 GCA_011048645.1 Phycisphaerales bacterium | reverse complement strand
CAGGCCGTCCTGATCATTCAGCCCCCGCGACAAATCCATAACCGTGATTCACGGCGGCGAGAACAAATGTACCTGACCTGGATTCTTGAAGAATTCGCCGACGCATTTGCCAAATCTCAACGTGTCATGGGACAGATTGAAAAAATCGGCGATGAACTGTCCCAGGCGTATGAAGAAATTATTCTCTTGTACAACCTCAGCACCCATATGAAGGTCACCCAATCGATCCCGGCCTATCTTCAGATGGCCTGCGACGAGTTGACCCAATTGGTGCAGGTCGAGGGAATTGGACTGTTCCTGGAGAAAAAACAGGACGGACGAAAACAGTTAGCCCTTACCGCCGGCGCCGGCGTCATGCAGATCGAACCGGCCAAAGCCGATCTGCTGCAAATGCAGTTGACCTCCGAACTGGCGCGCGGCAGAGACGCCCTGCTGGACAGCGCCGTTGACGGACCATTCCGATACACCTGGCCTCAGGGAATCAGCAACATCATCGCCGTACCGCTGGGCGATAAAGATCGCATGCTCGGCATGCTGGTCGCCACCAACGTCCAAAACAAGCCCGATTTTGACAGCACCGATATCAAGCTGTTCAACTCCGTAGCCAATCAATGTATGGTCTTCATCGAGAACAACCGTCTCTTTGACGAACTCAAGGAGCTGTTCGCCGGCTCTCTGAAGGCCCTGACCAACAGCATCGACGCCAAAGACCAATACACCCGCGGCCATTCCGAACGCGTGGCCTTCATCTCACGCTGGATCGCCGAACGCATGGCGCAGACCCATCCGATCAGCGAAAAAGACATCCATCATATTTATCTGGCCGGCCTGCTGCACGACATCGGAAAAATCGGCGTCAGCGAAGCCGTCCTGCGCAAACGCGGCAGACTAAGCGATGACGAACGCGCCGCCATCTGCGCCCATCCGCGCATCGGCGCGGCCATTCTGTCCGAAATCCGCCAAATGGACGACATCGTCCCCGGCGTCTTGTGCCACCACGAACGCATCGACGGCAAAGGCTATCCCCAGGGACTGGCCGGCGACCAAATCCCCCTGATCGGCAAAATCATCAGTCTGGCAGACGCCTTCGACGCAATGACCTCCAAACGGGTCTATCGCGACGCGATGAGCATTCGACGTGCGCTGACCGAAATCGAAAAAGGCATCGACACCCAGTTTGACCGCGACACGGCCCGCGCGTTTCTCAACAGCGACATCGACAAACTCTGGCACATCATCCAGGACGGATTCATTGAAAGCTGGGATTTCAGTAATTTCGACGAATACGGCATCGAAGCCGTGGGAGCGTTGATCCGATGAGAATCGAAACCCAAAATTACAACGACATCACGGTCATCCAGCTTCAGGGCGAGTTTACCGCCGAAGCGGTCAAATCGTTTGAGGACATTGTCTCCGGCGCCTTTGTCTCGCAAATTTCCGGCATCGTCCTCGATATGAGCAAAGTCGTCCAACTGGACAGCCGAGCGCTGGAACAGTTGGTCGAACTGAATGAACAATGCCGCGACCGGCTGCGTCCGCTCAAACTGGCCGGACTGGACGAAACCTGTTCCAAAATTCTGGAAGTCACGCGGCTGCTGCCGCAGTTCGATACCTACAGTGAACTGACCGAAGCGGTCAAAAGCTTCGCCTGATGCGCAGCACATTAAAAACGATATGATACAGTCGCCCGTACATACAAAACTGCCGTTGGGACAAGTCCTGCTCAACCGCGGCGTGGTCTCGCAGGAGCAGATCGATCAGGCCCTGGCCAAACAGCAAGACCAGGGGCACAATCGCCTGCTGGGCGAATTGCTCGTCGAGCTGGGGTTCTGTTCCGACAACCAGATCGCCGCCGCCCTGGCCGAGGCCTACGGCCTGCCCTACGCCCAGATCATCCCCCGCCTGTGCGATCCGGAAGTCGTCGAACTGCTGCCGCGCGATTTTCTTGAAGAGCACATCGCCTTGCCGATGTTCAAGGTCTTTGACACCCTGACCGTCGCCCTCAGCGAACCGGCCAACGTCTTCGTCATCGACGAAATCCGACGCCTGACCGACTGCCGCGTCCAGATCGTCTGCGCCACCGCCAAAGACATCCGCGCCACGCTCCAGACCTATCTGCCCGCGGCCAATGTCTTTGTCATCGACGAAATCATCGACGATGCGGCGCTGGAAAACTTCTCAATGATCGAGAATCTGCCCGAAGACATCACCGATCTGGAAGAAGTCGCCGGCCAGTCCCCCGTCGTCAAACTGGTCAACTACATCATCTACAGCGCCGTCCACGAAAATGCCAGCGACATCCATATCGAACCCGACGAAAAAGTGCTCCGCGTCCGCTATCGCGTCGATGGCCGTCTGTACGAAAAAATGCACCCGCCCTGGCAGATGCACGCCGCGATTGTCTCGCGCGTCAAAATCATGGCCGATCTGGACATCGCCCAGCGACGTCTCCCGCAGGACGGCAGCATCCACGTCCTCGTCCAGTCGCGCCCCATTGACCTGCGCGTCTCGGTCATGCCCGGCACATACGGGGAAAAAGTGGTCATCCGCGTCATTGATTTTCGAAAAATGCTCAACAACCTCGAGGCGCTGGGCTTCAGCTACGATCATCTGACACAATTCAAAAAGGTCATCAGCCATCCCAACGGCATCGTACTGGTTACCGGCCCGACCGGATCGGGTAAAAACACCACCCTCTATGCCGCCCTGAACGAACTGAACAACGAACAGGTCAACATCTGCACCGTTGAAGATCCCGTCGAGTGCAACATCCACGGCATCAATCAGTTCGAAGTCCACGACGGCGCCGGTTTCAACTTCGCCTCGGCCCTGCGCAGTCTTCTGCGGCAGGACCCCGACATCATTATGGTCGGCGAAATCCGCGACCGTGAAACCGCCAACATCGCCGTCCAGGCCGCCCTGACCGGCCACTTGGTGCTCTCGACCCTGCACACCAACGACGCCCCCGGCGCCGTAACCCGTCTGATTGATCTGGGCGTTGCGCCGTATCTGGTCAGCGCCTCGCTGATCGCCGCCCTCAGCCAGCGGCTCGTACGCAAAATATGCCCCAACTGCAAAGACCCTTACGAACCGTCCCACAGCATACGCCGGCTTGTGGAAAAATGGACCGGCCAGACGCCGACCTTCTTCCGCGGCATCGGCTGCAAAAAATGCCGCAATACCGGCTACAGCGGCCGCATCGCCGTCCACGAACTGTTCGTGCCGGATGACAAAATACTGGATATGATCACCCACTCGGTCCCGCTGAAGACCCTGCGTGCGGCCGCTCTCGAAAACGGCATGGTGCCGCTGTATCTGGACGGCCTGCAAAAGGTCGTCGCCGGCATCACCACCATCGATGAAATCCTGCGAGTCGCGGCCGTCAATGAGGAGGCCGTATGAGCGCCACGACACTTGAAAAAACCGGCTCAATCGCCGCTCGGCGAAACGCACCGCCCGGCGGCGACCGCTGTCCCGCGGCGCCCGGCCCTGTCGTTTCAGAGGTGCGTGTTCGCCAAAATGAAGTGATTATGTTCACCACCCAGTTGTCGGTGATGCTCGACAGCGGCGTCGTTCTGACCGATGCGATGGAAGCCGTCTCGGCCCAGATGCGCCCCGGCGTCTTTCGCGAT